>JASHXS010000213.1 GCA_030043405.1 Thermoplasmata archaeon
GCGCCGTGGAAGCCGTGCCGCCGATAACGTGCATCGAACTCGCTCCGCCGGCCGGACCTCCCCCTGTTCTAAAGGATTTCGCGAGCGGCGTCAGGCGTCGTCGTCCTCGTCAGCCCGTGACGGGCGACGAGGCTTCGGTTTCTTGGCGCGACGTACGTGGGGTTTGGGTCGTCCCCGACGGCTCGGCGCGGCCCGGCGCGCGGGCCGGCGAGGGGGTGGCGCCTCTTCCTCCTCCGCTTCTTCGTCTCCCCGGCGCCAGGGTCGAAGCGACCGGAGGATGCGGCGCCCGCGCGACTCGACCGGGGCCGGCGCCTCCGCCTCCTCGGTCTCCTCCTCTTCCGCCTCCTCCTCTTCCTGGGCGCGCCGCCGCGGGTCCTCGATCCCCTCGGCCCGGAGGGCGTAGTGGATCCCGAAGGCCAGCAGGATCACGCCCGCGATCGTCAGGCCCAGGAATTGCCAGGATTGGGACGGGACCCACTGGGTGTTCCCTTCCAGGGCCAGCTTCAGGGCGCCGAACCAGGGGAGCATCCCGCGGGCCACCCCGAGGACCCAGGCTGGTTCGACCAAGGTGCTCAGGCGCGCCACCTGGTCCGGGTCCCCGATGCAGGCGGAGTAGCAGCCGCTGTTCTCGGATTGGCTGTTCAGGAAGTTGTTGTCGCCCATCGTCAGGAAGCCGGAGTGGGCCCCGAGGATGGCGGAGGCGAGGTCCACGGAGACGTTCGCGTTGGCCCATCCGATCCCGAATAGATTCAGCGTGCCGGTGAGACCGGTCGTCCCACAGTCGGGGATCCCGGTGGGCCCGAACGTCCCGGGCGTCGAGAAGACGGCGTTCGGCTCGGACCCACAGGCGAGCCCGTCGAGGGTCGTCGCGTTGTACCCGTTGACCTGGGGGTCGTACTGCAGGAAGAGGATCGCCCGGTGAATGATGGGCGTTCCCGTGACCCCATTCGGCCAGTAGAGGAGGACGTCGCCGTATTCGCCATACGTCGAATATCCGCTGCGGATCGACTGGACGTACGTCTGGATCTGTCCGACCGGGATCTTCTCCGCCAGCACGAGGTCGCCCGTGTTGATGACGCCCAGGACGTCGTTGGGCCCGTGTTGCATGCTGGGCGACTCGACCACGTAGGCGGGTGGCCAGTTCTGGGTGTAGGCGAACAGCCCGGCGACGAGCACGACGACGATCGCGAGGGCGACGAGGGGGCCGAACCACAGCGAGTCCCGCGCTCGCCAGAAGACCGGGGGCCGGTCGGAGTCCCCGCGCCGTCGCCAGGAGCGCGCCTTCCGTTCGTCGGGCGCGTCCTCGTCCCCCTCGTCCTCATCGTCCTGACCCGAGGACCATCGACGAACTGGGGCCGGACGACCTCCGCGTTTGGGGTGGACGGGCCGGGAGGGGGACGACCGACGACGCTGGGGAGGCTCCTCCTCCTCGTCCTCCGGGTCGTCCTCGTCCTCGACCGGCGGGCGGCGAGCCATCTCCGCGACCTCCGAACCGGCGCCCTTAACCCTTCGGCTGGAAGGGCACGCGTCGCCAGGGCCGTCGACCGGCGGCGCGGCCCGCCCAGATGGAAACGAAGGGTTATGGGCCCCGCGGGGGAGCGGGCGGCGACGGCCCCGGAGGGACGGACGTGCGGCGCATCGACATCTCCATGCCTCTCCAGGCCGGGATGGCCGCATTCCCCGGCGACCCCGACTTCTCGGCCCGCCGGACCCGGTCGGTGGACCAGGGCGACCCCTACAACCTCTCCACGCTCGAGTTCGGGTCGCACGCCGGCACGCACCTCGACCCGCCACGCCACTTCCTCCCAGCGGGACTCGCCACCGACCAGCTCGACCTGGCCGTGCTCAACGGCCCGTGCGTCGTCCTGGGCGTGGACCCCCATCGGGAGTCGATCGGACCCGAGGACCTGGTTCGCCTCCCGGTCGGTACCCAGCGGGTGCTGTTCCGCACCCGGAACTCGGATCGCTGGCACGCGAGCCCCCGATTTTTCCCCGATTACGTGGCCCTCTCCTTGGCCGCCGCCGACTCGTTGCTGGCCCGGGGCGTTCGTCTCGTCGGGATCGATTCGCTGTCGGTCGAGTCGGACCCGTCCGGCGAATTCCCGGTCCATCACCTGCTGCTCGGGCACGGCGTGCCGATCCTCGAGGGGCTGCAGCTGTACGAAGCCCCACCGGGGTCGTACGAGCTGGCCTGCCTCCCGCTCCGGCTCACGGGAGGGGACGGGGGGCCCGCCCGGGCGATCCTGCTGCCGCTGTGACGGGTCCGATGTCTCTGGCGGCCGCCGGATCGGGCCCGCATGAGCTGACCCTCGCCACGCCGGCGTTCTACGTCCTGGCCGCCACCCTCGCGCTGTTCGTGCTGATGCTTGTCCTGCTCCGGATGTACTACCCGGCGCGCAAGCGGGCTTTCGAGGGGTACCTCGACGCGGCCGGCGTGAGCTTGGTCTTCCTCGTCTTCTCCGTGGCCCTCGTCGTGGCGTTGGTCACCAAAGATCCGCACGCCGACCGTACGGAGTTCGCGCTCTACGAGACGGTCCTCACCGGTTACTGGCTGGCGTTCGCCATCCCGGTGGTCACGGTCGCGAGCTCGGTCCAGGCCCGGTCGAGGGGTTCGATCCGGTGGTTGTGGCCGGCGATCGGGATCGTCGCACTGGCCTTCTTCGGGTTCCTCGGGTATTACTACGCCGGCTGAGGTCCGGGCGACTAGTCGCGTTCGTCCGGGGGCAGGAGGTCCGGAATCCCCTCGTGGATCGGGTAGTCGACGTGGCAGGCCGGGCAGGCGAGGTTCCCTTCGACGATCTCCGGCCCGTCGGTCCGGGTGGACGTGAGCTTCAGTTCGCCCCGACAGACCGGGCATCGCAGGATCTCGAGCAGGTCAGGCTTCACCGGCTGCCTCCCTCCACGATCCCGTAGCCGATCAGTCGCCAAGCGTTCAGCTTCCGTGAGATCGCCACGCGGCTCCCCGGGAACACGGTCACGGAGCGGTTGAGCGCCAGTTCCACGTCGTCCCCTCGGGCACTCGTGACCTTGCCGGCGGCGATCGTGGTGCCGACCGTCACCGCGAGCACCTCGCTAGTGCGGATCTTGTCCACTTTGATCTCCCGCTGCGCCCCCAGCACCCGGTCCAGGAGGGTCGCTCGGAGGCGGATCTTCTGACTCACCGGCGGCAGGGTACCGGCCGTGCCGACCAGCCTCCCGGTCAGCCCGTCGCCTTTGGCGAGCGCTGGGTCGAGGCCCGTACCGAGGGCCGCCAGGCCCCCCGGGTGCAGTTCGTCCCATTCCTGGCCCCCGGACACGATCGAGGTCACCTTGGTGTGGAGCGATTCCGAGGGCCCCCCGGTGGCCCCACTCGGGCCGGGACGGATCTCGATCTCCTCGCCCAGCTTCAGGTGCCCCTGGATGAGCGAGCCACCGAGCACTCCGCCCTGGAGCCCGGACGGGCGGGTACCGGGTCGGTTGATGTCGAAGGACCGGGCCACGTACATCAGCGGCGGCTTCTTGGGGTCCCGGGCCGGGGTCGGGATCGTCGTCTCGATCGCCTCGATGAGGGCATCGATGCCGACCCGATGGTTGGCGCTGATCGGCACCACCGGCGCCCCGGCGATCGGCGACGCTTTGAGGAACTCGACCGTTTGGCGGTAGTTCTCTTCCGCCTCCTCGCTCGAGAGCAGATCGATCTTGTTCTGGACGACCACCACCTTCCGTACGCCGATGATGTCCAGGGCGTACAGGTGTTCCCGGGTCTGGGGCTGGGGTACCGGCTCGTTCGCGGCCACGAGCAGGAGGGCGCCGTCCATGATCGCCGCCCCGCTCAGCATCGTCTCCATCAGGGTCTCGTGCCCGGGGGCGTCCACGAACGAGACGGCCCGCAGGAACTTCGCGTCCGCCCCGCAGACCCCGCACTTCGGGTCGATCCCGAAGCAGGTGGGGGGTTCGTGGTTCGGGCAGCGATAGAAGGCGGCGTCCGCGTACCCGAGTTTGATCGAGATCCCGCGCTTGAGTTCTTCCGAGTGGCGGTCCGTCCACTCGCCCGTGAGCGCCTGGGTGAGGGTGGTCTTCCCGTGGTCGACGTGCCCGACGAGACCGATGTTCACTTCGGGTTGTCGCGGGACCTTCATGACGCCGCGAGGAGCTCCGCGAGGGGCTTCGACCCCTTCTGCTCGACCACGAGGTTGATCTGAACCGTGTCCTCGCTGATCGTGTTGCCGCGGAACGTCCGGCGCTTGCGCATGCCGAGTCGGGGCGCCTCGAATCCGAACCCCGTGCCGACGTAGAGTCGGGTCTGACGGGCGCCGGGCAGGTCCGGTCGGAGCGGGAAACCGCTCTTGTCCGTGCCGCCGGTGATCCGGAACGTGTACCCCGCGGCCCCGATCAGTTCGCCACCGACCGTCTCTCCGATCCGCTTCCCGAGAAAACCGGCCGCCTGCGGGTCGGTGACGGTGCGGGCCAGGGAGGTCGCCAGTTCAGAAATGACGAGCTTGTATTCGACCATCGAGGGGCGGGGCGACCGATACGACCTCTAAATAGCTTTCCCGGGCGCGGACCCCGCGGCCGCCGGCGGGGTCGGAACGAGGGGAGTCCCCGCCGCCGGCGCGTCGAGCGAGACACCCGCCGGCAGACTGCAGCTCACATTGCCCGTGGTGTGCTTCTGCACGGTCGTGCCCGACACCGTCGCGTTGAACTCGTATCCGGTGACGCCCGTGACCACGGTGGGCGAGCAGGTCGTGTAGACCACTTCC
>JASHXS010000214.1 GCA_030043405.1 Thermoplasmata archaeon
TGGCGCTCGGCGGGAACCATCGGCCACGGGGCCTGGTTCACGACGGAGAACGATACCGGTCCCGACGACGCGGTCCACTCCTTTTCGGGTGTATTCGCTTACCGACCCCGGGCCGGGAGTGTGGGACGCGAGATCCCCACCCAGAGCATCCTCTCGGTCGGACCGAGCCTGTACCGGCATTTTGGGCTCCCGATACCGGATTTCGCTCGGAGCCCCGCCATCGATCTGTCCTGACGGCCGACGGGCCTCGCCCGTCCCACCCCCGGGGGACAACGGTCCCTGGGGGGAGGGCCCACCCCCTAGGGGCACGTGTGGGCTTTATTACCCCGCAGCCCGCCTACATAACGCGGTTCCTGCTCTCAGGACTCGCTTATGTCGGCAGCAATTGCGTCCACTCGTGTCAAGGGGTCGTTCTTTCCTGCCGACGCCCCGAAGGTGCAGCGACCGAGAACCACCTCGGTGACGCACGTCCTCGATCGACTCCAACCGATCACGCCGCAGGAGATCGGGGACCTGGCGCCGTATATCGACGTGGCGAAGATCGGCTGGGGCCTCCCACTCCTGTTGCCCCGGGACCGGGTTCGAGCCCGCATCAAGACATACCAGGACGAAGGGATCGAAGTCTCGACCGGCGGCACCCTCCTCGAGTACGCCTTCGCCCAGAATCGGGTGGCGGCGTTCATCGACGAGGCCCGGGGATTGGGGTTCGACCTCATCGAGATCTCCAGCGGCATCCTCGAGCTGTCGCCGACCCAGATCGCTCGCCTGGCCGACGCCGTGCGCGAGCGCAGTCTCCCGTACTTTGTCGAGGTCGGGAAGAAGGACCCTCAGCACCAGTTGTCGCTCAAGGAGACCATCCTCCAGATCGCCCACGCCCGAAGCCTGCGGCCCCGCAAGGTGATCGTGGAGAGCCGCGAATCCGGGCGGGCCGTGGGGATATACGACAGCGACGGGGCCATCAAGTGGGACTGGGTCCGCTCGATCCTGGCCGAGCACCCGCGAGAGGAGCTCATCTTTGAGGCCCCGATGGAAACCCAGCAGATCCAGCTGCTCCGGGAGCTGGGTGGGGACGTCAACCTCGGCAACGTAGCCCTTGGGTCCGTTGCCCCGCTGGCGTCGGAACGTCTCGGACTCCGCGGGGAGACCTTCGGCACGATCCGGACCTCCCGCAACGTCAAGGGGCCGCCGGCCGCGAAGTTCCTCTACTTCCTCCTCGAAAGCTACCGGGGGCTGGACCAATCGCAGCTCGCCCAGATGTCCCGACTCCCCCGTCGGACCGTACAGAGCGCCCTGGAGTCCCTCCGGCAGCAGGGACTCGTCCAGGAGTCGATCTCGCTCCACGACTCGCGTCGCCGAGAGTACCGCCTGACCTGAGCCCGCCCCCACGGCCCTCCCGCCCGGCAAGCGAGATGGGGAGGGGCGCGCTGCCCTTTCGATGACCGCGTCCCCCTCCATGGTGGGCCGAGTGGCGGTCGTCACCGGGGCCACCTCGGGGATCGGTCTCGAGATCGCTCGTGGACTGGCCGTACGGGGCGCCCGGGTCGTGATCGTGGGTCGGGGCGAGGAACGGACGCGCGGGGTCGCTGCGGACCTGGCCCGCACCACCGGCAACCCCGCCATCGAAGGGCTCCCGGTGGCCGACTTGGCGGACCGGGCCGAGTGCGCCGCGCTCGCGGCCACGTTGCTCGAACGACTCCCGGCCCTCCACGTCCTGGTGAACAACGCCGGTGCGTTCTACGCCCGACGGGAGACGACCCGCGAGGGGATCGAGCGAACGTTCGCGTTGAACGTGTTGGCACCCCTCGCCCTCACGTGCACCCTGCTCCCGAAGCTGGAGGCGTCCCGTCCCGCTCGGGTCGTGAACGTCGCCTCGTCGGCCCATCAGGGCATGCACGTCGACCTGAGCGACGTCGAGGGGAAGCTCCGTTACCAGGGATACCAGGCGTACGGTCGGTCGAAGCTCGAACTCATCCTGCTCACCCGGGAATTGGCGCGACGCCTCGCCGGGACGGGGGTCAGCGTGAATGCCGTGCACCCCGGGTTCATTCGCTCCGGATTCGGCCAGAACAACGGAGGCGGCGTGGCGTTCATGATCCGCCTGGCGAGCTGGATCGGGGGCCACAACGTCGTCTACGGGGCCCGAACGCCCCTCCGCGTCGCGTGTGACCCGGCCCTGGAGGTGGTATCCGGGCAGTACTTTGCACGCGAAACGGTGGCCGCCGGCTCCGAGGCCTCCCAAGACGGGGAGACCGGTCGCCAACTCCTCCAACTATGCCTGGGCTACCTCCAACTCCCCCCGTTACCGGAACCGACTCCGGATCCCGCGCGCTAGTCGATTCGGAGCCTACTCATCCGGGAGCGGGTGGGCGCCCTCAGATTCGGCGTACTTGTGGACCACGTCGACGAAGGTCGAGTGCGACCACGTGAGCGGCGTGGCGCTCTTCGGCTCTCCAGTGGTCCGATCCAGCTGTTCCGGCAGGAGCTGGGTTGGAGTCGCGTGCTGGGCCACCCACTCGATCAGTTCTCGGCATCTCCCCCGGTCCCCGAGGCGGAGTCGCGCCTCGGCGAGCCAGAGCGTGCCGATGATCCAGGGATTCTCGTTCCCGTAGTAGAGGTCCCCCTCGTATCGAGCGAGTCCGCCCACGCCGGGCACCCAGAGCCGGCTCTCGATCCCGTCCACGACCGATTTCGCGCGGGGGTCGGTCCAGGGGACGAGCCCCAGCTTCAGCGCCATCAGGACCGACGCATCCAGGCGGTCGTCGATCGGGGTGATGGAGCGCAGGAAGCGTCCCCGGTTGACGTCCCAGAAGTGACGCAGGGCGGCCTCGCGGATCTCCTCACCCGCCCGGCGCCACGCCCCCGGGTCCTTGCCGATCTCGTGGGAGATCCGCGCCGCCCGCTCGAGGGCATGCGCCACGGCGGCCGTGGAATAGGCGTGGATGCCGAGGCGTTCCTCCCACAGGTCGAAGCTCGGGGCGGGTAATCGCGTGGCCGGATCCCGGAACCGCTCCAGGAAGTTCGCGGCGCTCTTGACCATCGGCCAGAGGTCGACCAGAACGTCGGGGTCCGCGCCCCGCTTGAAGTGGTGCCAGACCGCCGAGATGACGGTGGCCGTCTGGTCGATCTGGAGGAACGGGGGCGGGTGCCAGGTACTGCCCAGGGCCCCATCCGGAAAATGTCGATGGAAGAAGGACCCGTCCTCGCTCTGGCACGTACGGGCGAAGTCGAGGAACCGGCCGGCATTCTCGTAGAGACCGGCCTCGTCCATCGCCTTGGAGACGTACCCCCCGTCGCGCCACCAGCAGTAGTTGTACGTGTCCCCCGCGGCGACCAGCGATCGGGTGTCGGGCGAGGCGATCACGGAGCCGTTCGTCCCGATCGACTGACGGAGCAGGATCACGCTCGCCCGGTAGACGTCCTGGGCCCGCTCGCTGAGCTCCTTGGGTGGGTTGGGGAGGCGACGCTTGGTCCAGGTCTCCCAGAAGCGGGCCGACTCGAGCACGAACCTCGCCGACCCTCCGTTGCGCACGTAGTCGCGGACCTGGTGGACCCCGGGCAGGGTACGCCCGGCGACCATGAACAGTCGGATCTCGACGTCCGAGTCGGGGCGGGCCTCGACGTCCCACTCCATCACACTGTCCGCGGCCCCGTGGGCCACCTGACGGCCCTCGAGACGGCCGTCCTCCGCGTCCACGTACGTGCCCCGCAGCCCCTTCAGGGTGTGCTCGCCGCACACCGCGCGGGTGTACGCCGGATCCCCGAAGAATTCGAAGAAGTAACCCCGTTTGTAATGGACCAGTGAGGGGACCGTCGGGTCGACGTAGGCGGTGTCCTGGTACATCGACTCCGCGATCTGGAAAGCGTGGTAGGCGAACAGTCGGATGGAACGGGCGGGGTCCGCCCGGACCCGGAACACGCGCGAGACCAGGTCGTGATTCGGATGGATATGGTCCCGGATCCCGAGCGTGATCCCGTGGCCGGTCCAGACCGACTCCGGCAGGTGGCCGGCGCCGTACGGCGCCTGGTGGATCTCGTACCCGTTCCCGCGCCGAAGCCACCCGAAGCGCGAGGCAGGCACGTCGAAGACCCCGACACGCTCCTCGCGCAGGTGCTGGAACTGTCCCGGGAAGGGGTAGAACAGTTCGTTCCAGTCCCCGTGCTCGTTGACGGTCAGGAGCATCCGGCCATTGCCGGTAACTCCCGTGATCATCGGGGGTCCCCGGGGGCCGACCGTCCGACCGTCGGGACGAGCTGCATATCCGGGAGAGAGGCGGGCCGTCGCCTCGTATAACCCCTCGGTTCGAATTGCCGGCCGAGGGCCGGTTTCACTTCAGGGTCGGCACGCCGAGACGCTCCAGGGCCCGCCGGCGGAGGTCGGTCAGCGCGTTCATGTAGTTCGCGTAGGCGTCGTACGGGCTGTCGTAGCTGGAGAAGTACTCGTGGACGCCCTGGTCGGCGCCGTGACCGCCGACGTACATGTAATAGAAGTGATCCGACGTCAGAAGTTTTCGCCAGTCGGTCAGGATCGCCGGGTCGTCGGCCTGGCGCACCGCCTGACCCACCTTCTTGGCCGCCTCGAAGGCGGACCGTTGCAGGTCGTTCCCGAGCCAGGCGCCCAGGTCCCGGTTCTGGTCCGCCCACGTCATCGTGTACGGCGCGGACAGGTCGGCGTGCGGGGGGCCCGCGATCGCTTCGTCGACCGTCGCCCAGCCGAGATGAGGGTGGGTCCGCACCATGCGGGGGAGGGCGCTCAGGAACTCCAGGATCCCCGTCCGAGCGGAGTGGTGTTCCCCGAACGTCTCGAAATCCATGAACAACCCGACGAGCTCGCCGGGGGTGGCCGCGATCCAGTTCGCGTACTTCTCGGCGGTAAGGGGGTACTCGCTCCAGCCGGTGGACGAGAATCGGAATCCGACGTCGTCGCTGAGGGGATAGTGTCGCAACAGGAGCCGAACGGTGGGCGCCGGAGCCGCGCAGTACCGCATCGTAGGCGGTTGGCCCCGGAGAATCCCCTCCCAACCTTCCGCCAACATCCCATGGAACTTCTCGGCCTCCGCGAACCGTGCCAAGTCGTCCGAGTACGCGAGCTCGGTCATCCGGAGCACCTTGGGGGCCGCCCCGAACTCGGAGCGGAGCATCGCGCGGTGCATCTCGACCTCTTCCTGCAGCTCGGGCGCGGGCACCAGGAACGCTAGCGAATGGTAGTACGTCTCGGCCACGAGCGCGACCTGGCCCGTCCGATACAGCTCGCGGACCCGGTCCAGCACCTCGGGCGCCGCGAGCCGGGCCTGCTCCAGGAACGTCCCGGTGATCGATAGGCTGACGCGAAACCCCGAGTCCTCGCGCGCGGCCCGGGTCAGCCGGTCGAGCGTCGGGACGTAGCACCGTTCCGCGATCCCCCGAAAGATCGCGAGGTTCCGCTCGACGTCGAAGTAGGGCCGACCCGAGCCCAGGTCGAGGTATCGGAACCGGGCGAGACGCCACGGCTGGTGCATGTGGAGGTACAGTACGATCTTCACGGCGGTCGGTACGCCTCCATCGCCTCCAGGTAGACGGAGACCACTTCCCGTGCCCGCTCGGGCCACCCTTCGCGGAGGGCCTCCCAACGACCCTGCTCCCCCATCGCCCTCCGGAGCGTGGGATACTCGAGCAGCTCGGCGATCCGGCTCGCGAACTCCTCGACGTCCCAGAAGTCCACCTGGAAGACGCCGGAGGAGATCTCGGCGATCCCGCTCGTCTTCGAGACAATGGTGGGGACGCCCGCGGCCATAGCCTCGAGCGCCGCGATCCCGAACGGTTCGACCACGGACGGGAGGACGAAGACCGACGAACCGGCGAGGAGCAACTCGCGTTCCTCCTCGCTCACCTTGCCGAGGAACATCACCCGGTCCCCGATGCCGAGGGCCGCCGTGAGGTGGAGCAGACGGGAGTACTCCGAGCCCTCCCCCGCAATGACGAAGAGGGCATCGGGGAACTGCGGGACGACGCGAGCCGCGGCCCGGAGGAAGGTGTCGACGCCCTTCATCGCCGCGAGGCGCCCGACATAGAGCACGACCCGGCGTTTGGGGTCGATCTCCGCGAGGCGTTCATTCGGGCGGACCGCATTGTAGACCACCCGGACCTTCCCGGGATCCGCGTGGTATCGCTCCACCAGCTGCAGCCGAAGGTGTCGGCTGACGGCGATGACCCGGTCGGCGGCATCGATCCCGATCTGCTCGCGACGCAAGATGTGGTCCCACGGGTGGCCCAGGGAGCGGTCGTACTCGGTGGAGTGCACCGTCATCACGAGGGGCCGACGGAGGCGGCGGGCGAGCGCGATCGCCCCCTCGGTGCCGAACCAATCGTGCACGTGGATGACGTCGGCGTCCGCGACCCCGGCCACCTGCGCGACCCACGAGTTGTACCCGTCGGTGGCGTTCCAGAAGGGGCTGTCGGGAGTGCCGCCGGCCCAGTACGCGGTCGGGAATTCTGCCGGGGCGTCGCGCTCCGGGGCCCCGGGGAACCGGATCGTGACTCCGTCGACCGGCGTGAACGGTCCGGTAAAGGGGGTCAGGAAGGTCAGCCGGTGGCCGAGGCGGGTCAGCTCGCGAGCGAGCTCGAACGAGTGCACACCGAGCCCGCCGGTGTGATGGGGGGGCCACTCCCAGCCGACCATCACGATGTGCAACGGCCGGGGCGAGAGCCGCAGGGCCGTGAGCGCGGAGAGCAGCGACGAGCGCGGCAACGGCGTCGGATACTCGAGCGGTACGTCGAGCCCGCCGACCGGCTCCGGGCGGTGCCGCTCTCGCTTCGTGTCCGGCCGGGTCCGGCCTTTCGCCCGGCGGCCGGCGCGACGACGTCGCGCGGGCGGGGGCGCCCGTCGGTGGGGCTTCGGGCTTGCCCGAGAAGGGGGGTCGGATCGTGGGCTCGTCACGGCGAGGCGGGGAACGGGAGGGGGCACTTGAACCCGCGCACGACCGCCGCGGGTCCGCCCTCGGGACGGCTGGACTAGAAGCCCGAGAGGAGCTCCGCGATCGCGTCCCGCGGCGAGGAGGCTTTGGCGACGGCACTCGCGACGAGGATGCCGGCGGCTCCGAGTTCGAGGGCCTTCGAGACGTCGCGACGGTCATGGACGCCGGCCCCGCACAACACGGCCGTCGTGGGGGATACCGCCGCCACGGCCCGAACGGCCCCTTCGACCACCTCGGGTCGCGCCGTCGAAACGGCCCGGTCTCCCCCAATCAGATCGGGAGGTTCGATCGCCAGGTACGGCGGCTGAACTCGCCCGAGGCGTCGGGACGCCGCCAGGTCCCGGGCGCACACCACCGCGACGAGGTGGAGCTGAGCCAGTCGGAGGGCGGTCTCGCGGGCCGCGGCCGGCGAAAGCGGGTGTTCCGAGTGGTTCACCAGACTCCCCCAGGCTCCCGCGGCTTGGGCGGCCTCCGGCGGGGTGAAGCCGGTGTGCGCCCCGGGGGCCACGGGATCGACGTGCTGGGCCAGCACCGGTAGGGACGTCGTCGCGGTGACCCGGGAGAGGTCCGCGGTGGCCGGAGCGATCGCCACCCGGACGCCGGCGGCCCGCCCCAGCTCTTCCAGAACCCGGGCGATCCGTTCGGCTCCCGCCCCGAGAGCGGTCGGGTACGTCTTCAGATTGACCAAGAGGAGTGGCCGCCCCAGCGGGGCGGGCTCAGTGGGCCGGCGGGGCACGGGTCCGCTTCGGTCGCGAACAGATGGCGTACTCGTCGCCGT
The DNA here is from genome assembly GCA_030043405.1 of Thermoplasmata archaeon. GTDB lineage: Archaea > Thermoplasmatota > Thermoplasmata > Lutacidiplasmatales > UBA184 > Lutacidiplasma. Next base: position 7,729 of record JASHXS010000214.1, read on the forward strand.
CGAAGAAGACCTCGCGGTCGGGGTGCTTGCGTTGGAGTTCCGAGATGCGGGCCAGGACGTCCTCGAGCGTGGTCGATTCGTCATTGGGGTCGATCCGAACGTGGACGGTCTTCTCGGGCCGGTCGTGCGGACGCCCCGTCGCAACCATGGCCCACCGGGGGAGCCGGAAGCGGAGGGGGGGCTATAAGGGTTAGAGAAGCGGCTCGGCCCACGTTCCGGCCCGGTTTCTTAGGGAGCCTTTCGCCAGTAGCGAGCCCTTGGATGGAGGGTCCGGAGACCCTGCCTCGCACCGCGAGACGGTGCAGCATGCGACGGAGTAACTCGTATATGGTCGGCGCTCCTCCTCGCCGCCACGGGGTGTTCACCGCAATGGCGGACGCTAGTACTACTCACCCGGCGAGCGGCGAAGAGTCGAACCTGACGGAGGCCGAGATCGCGGTCCATTGGAAGGAGGAGGCCGTTTACCTTCCGAACCCGAAGTTCACCGGTCAGGCCAACTGGGCGGACCCGGGCGTGATGGAGCGCTTCTCCGAGAAGAACTTCCCGGAGTGTTTCCGCGAATTCGCCGACCTCCTGAGCTGGGACAAGTACTGGACTACGACGCTGGACACCAGCAAGGCGCCCTTCTGGAAGTGGTTCGTCGGGGGCAAGCTGAACGCGAGCTACAATTGCGTCGACCGCCACCTCGAGAAGTATCGGAACAAGGCCGCCCTGATCTTCGTTCCGGAACCGGAGGACGAACCGACGCAGGTCGTCACCTACCAGGAGCTCTGGTCCCGCGTGAACGAAATGGCGGCGCTGCTGCGGGACTTCTGCGGCCTCAAAACCGGCGACCGCGTCACGATCCACATGCCGATGACGGCCGAGCTCCCCGTCACGATGCTGGCGTGCGCTCGCCTGGGGGTCATCCACTCCGTCGTGTTCGGTGGATTTTCCGGCGAGGCCTGCGGTGCCCGCATCGTCGACTCGGGGAGCCGCGTGCTGATCACCATGGACGGGTACTACCGCAGCGGCAAGGTACTCGACCACAAGGTGAACGCGGACATCGCCTGCAAGAAGGCGGCCGACGAGGGAACGAAGGTCGAGAAGGTGCTCATCTGGCGACGGTTCCGCGACAAGTCGGCGAGCCCGACGCCGCTCGTCGAAGGCCGCGACTTCATCGTCGACGAGGTGATGAAGCAGTACCGCGGCCACCGGGTCGAGCCGGTGTCGATGCCGGCGGAGGCCCCGCTCTTCCTGATGTACACCAGCGGTTCCACGGGGAAGCCGAAGGGCTGCCAGCACAGCACGGGCGGGTACCTCTCGTACGTCGCAGGGACTTCGAAGTTCATCCAGGACATCCACCCCACCGACGTCTACTGGTGCATGGCCGACATCGGCTGGATCACGGGGCACTCATACATCGTCTACGGGCCCCTCGCCTTGGCCGCGACCTCGGTGATGTACGAGGGGGTCCCGACGTATCCCGACCCGGGCCGCCCGTGGCGGATCGCCGAGCGGCTGGGCGTGAACATCTTCCACACCTCGCCGACGGCCATCC
>JASHXS010000215.1 GCA_030043405.1 Thermoplasmata archaeon
AGGAACGCGCGGAGGATCATCCCGCGGGTGAAACCGGTGGCCCGCAGCATCCCGATCTGCCGGCGTCGCTCGACCACCGCTCGAAGGGCGAGGATCCCCATCGCGGCGATCCCGACGCCGAGACCGAGCCCGACGAAGATCTCGAGGAGCCCGATGAACCCCTCCGTGGTGTTGATGGAGGACGCCAGGATCGCCTGGATGTCCACGACGACCGGTCCATCGGAGAAGAAGGCCCGCTTCAGGTCCTGCGACGCCGTGGTCTGGGAGACGCCTGGGGCGACGGTGAGGAAGAACCCGTTCTGAATGTTGTAGCCGAGGCTGGCGGCCGTGGCCGCATTCAGCCAGACCCCGGTGATGATCGACTGCTTCAGGATGCCCACGACCGTGACATTCGTCGCGGCGTTCCCCGACAGGGAGGCGACCTCGATCGTCGTCCCGACGGAGACCAACGGGTGCCCGGCCCCGCTGGAACCGGTCACCCCTCCGCTCGAGGGGGCGTAGTTGGCGTCCACGATCGCGTCGTGCGGGTTCGAAGCGACCAGCTGGAAGGTGGCCGTCGGGCCGGTGCCGTTGACGGTCGTCAGGAACGGGAAGTTCTCGGTCGCGTAGAACGACGCGGGCCCCGTCTGATTGGTGGGGGGCGCGTACACCGAGTCCTGGTACGGGTTCTTCGCGAACCCGGGCACGTCGATGTCCGCCATCCCCGTCGCTAAGGACCCGGCGTTCGTGAACAGCGGCGCCAAGGTCGCGTTCGACTCGATGTCGCTCCAGATCGTCGGGATGGCGTTCTGGGAGTAGCCGAAGAAGGTGTAGCCGCCGGACTGGTTCGCGACCTCGAGGCTGAGGTTCCCCTCCAGCGTGGACCCGTACGCCGCCGTCGCGACCATCGTGAACACCACGAGCGCGAAGATCGTGAGGCTCACCGCTGTCTTGGTCGGTTGCCGCGTCGGGTAATCGAGACCGACGCGGAGGACCGGGTTCGCCGCGGCCTTCGCGCCCGCGGCACCACGCAGCCCTCGGGCAAGCAGGTCGGCGTTGAACAGGAGGATCATCAGCACGCCCCCGACGAGGAAGATACCTTCCGTGAACAGCACGAAGATCCCGCCCGTGTGCGTCGGGCCGAAGAGCGCCTTGTGGAGGGGTTCCGCGCCGGTCCAGACCGCCAGGGCGAGGCCCGCGCCGGTGAAGACGGGGCGGTTCTTGAGGAACCGAGCCGCGATGAACGCCCCGCCGAGGATGAAGAAGGCTCCCCCGAGGATCGGGTACGAGAGGCTCGAGTCGCCCTGGTACGTCGCCCGGTAGATCAGGACTCCCAGCACGGCCATCAAGGCCCCTAGGACGGCGAGCCACGTGTACGTCCGCAGGGGGGGCGGAGGTTCGGGGATGTCGCGGATGGCACGAACGATGTTGAGTCGGCTCGCCCGGCGGGAGGCGACGATCACCGTGACGAGCGTCAGCAGGAACCCGGCGACATAGGCGATGATGAGACTCTGGCCCGTGATGGTGAACGACTGGACGATGGCGTTCGCGGGCAGGCCCTCGTTCGTGAGGATGAACCCGGCGAGGTAGACGAGCAGGTAGCCCACCGCCACTCCGATGAAGATCCCCGCGAGCGCGCTGCCGGCGGCGTAGACCACCCCCTCGAAGTAGTACGTGTAGACCAGGTCGCCCCGTTTGAGGCCAATCGCCCGGAGCATCCCCATCTCGCCCTTGCGCTCCTCGGCCAACATGACGAATATCCCGACGATGAGCAGCGCTCCCGCGATGATCGAGAAGAGTCCCAGCACGAGGAAGATCGTCAGCAGGTCCGACCCCGAGTTCTGGGCCTGCGACAGGGAGGTCTGGAGCGGCGTGCCGACCACGAGCGAGTGGGTCGAGAGCAGGGTGGCCAGCGTGGTGTTCAGGTAGGCGCTGACGGTCCCGGAGGAGGCAGCCCCCTGCGCCTGGGTCCCGACGTTCGTGACGGCGATGTAGTTGATCCGCCCGCTTTGGTTTTCCAGGTACTGGGCGGTCGGGAGCGTCACCCAGACGTTCCCCGGCGAGAGTCCCGCGGTGATGAAGGCGCCGCGGACGTTGGGCTGAACGATCGCTTGCAGCGTCAGCTCGAGGTTCGTGTGCCCCACGACGACGAGCGCGTCGCCGACGTTCGCGTCGATCGCCGTGGCCGTCTGCTGGTCGATGAAGGCGCCGCCCGCGGTGGGACCGTCCAGCGAGGTGCCGTTCTGGGCGACGAAGGCGCCCAGCTGGGTGCTCTGGTCCCCGTTGACCCCGATCAGGTTGAGGTTCGTCTCGGGAACGCCCGAGTTCCGATCGTAGACGGAACCTAAGTCGACGATCATCGGGGCCAGGCCCGCGATCTGGGTATTACTGGAAGTCAGATTGACCGTCTCATTGTAGACGGAGTAGGGGAAGTACAGCGGTCCCCCGGACGGCGAGGTGCCGGAGATCGACTCGTCCACGTAGCCGGCCCCGAGGTACGAGTAGTGCGTGACGAGCGTCGATACGGTGTCGCCGACCAGGAGGCTGCCGGTGATGATCGTGGTCCCGACGAGCAGGCCCGCCACGAGCAACACCGTACGGACCTTGCCCCGACGGACATTGCGCATGGCGATCCGGAACGCGAGTCGGTGGCCGAACGCGAGCAGGATCGTCAGAACGAGGATGATCAGGAGGACGAGGATCAACAGGGCGCCGACCCCGAGAGCGGCCATGGTATCCCCGCCTCAGGCGACGAATTGTCCGTCGCGCATCCGCAGCGTCCGGTCGCACGAGGCCGCCACGCCCTCGTCGTGGGTGACGACCACCATCGTCTGCTCGTACTGCTTGTTCAGACTCCGCAGCAGCTCGGTCACTTCGTGGGAACCTTCGGCGTCCAGATTCCCGGTGGGCTCATCCGCCCACACGATCGCCGGGTGCGCGACCAGGGCGCGGGCCAGCGAGACGCGCTGCTGCTGCCCGCCCGATAGCTCGGCCGGGCGATGCTTCAACCGTTCCCCGAGTCCCATCTGCGTGAGGATCTGCTGGGCGGACTCCCGCGACTCCCGGGCCCCGCGGCCGGCGATCAGGAGCGGCATCTCCACATTCTCCTCCGCCGTCAGGATGGGGAGCAGGTTGTACGACTGGAAGACGAAGCCCGTTCGACGCGCCCGGTACTCGCTCTTCTGGTTGTCCGGCATCGCGTGGATGTCCGTACCCTCGATCAGCACCTGGCCCTTCGAGATGTCATCCAGGCCGCTGAAACAGTTCAGGAACGTCGTCTTCCCGCAGCCGGAGGGCCCCATCACCGCGAGGATCTCACCGCGTCGGATCTCGATATTGAGACCCCGAAGCGCGTTGACGGTCGTGTCTCCGGTTCCGTAGACCTTCCAGACATCTCGCCCGACCACGACCGGTTCCGGAGGCATACGGGTCTCGCTCCGCTCAGACGATTATATCCCCTTCTGTTCCCGCCGCCGGGACCGGGCGTTACTTCGGCGGCCCGCCGGACGGGAGGGGCGCTCCGCCCCCCGACGGCGGGGCACTGCCGCCGTCGAGCTTCGCGCCGCACTTCCAGCAAACGGTCTCGTTCGGGTAGACGACGGCCCCGCAGTTCGGGCACGGCATCTCGGGTCGACGCGGCGCGGAAGCGTCGGTGGGAGCGGGACCGGTGGGAGCGGGCGATGCGGCCGCCGCGGAGTCCGTGGCCGGAGACTCGGAGGGCACGGGGCCGGGGGCTCGGGCCGCGGCGCTCCCGCGGGCCCCCTGCCGGCGCTTGATGTACAGATAGATGACAAGCACCACGTAGAAGGGGATCCCGAGGTAGACGACCACGTTGAGGTAGACCGACAGGACCAGCTGCTCGTAGGTCGTGAGGAAGGTACCGACCACCGGGCCCTCGAGGCCGTTGTAGAGCGCGTCCCCGACGAGCTGGATGAACGTGACGTTGTGCGTCGTGGGGGCGGTCGTGTTGTTCAGGAACGCGCCCATCTGCCACGCCCAGATCCCATCCGAGGGGAACACGAAGTGGAAGGTCACGACCTGCGTCGCGTTCGTCGCGAGGGGGGCCAAGGTCTGGTTGAGCGTGTAGAAGGGGTAGCCGGCATTGCAGTTCGGGTCGTTCGGGCCGGTGGCCCCGGGGCACGTCGAGATGTACAGGGAGATCAGGTAGGGCGAATCGTTTCCCGCGGGAATGTACCGCTGGTACACCGTCACGTTCCACGTGAAGTTCGTGGACGTCGAGCCGAGGTACGGGCTCACGGAGGCGTCCTGCAGCAGGGCGCCCCCGTTGCCGCCCGGCAAGTCCGTCGGGGACGCGGCCGGCGGGATCGGCGTCATCACTTCCTGGGTCAGCACCACGTTGGCGATCGGTGCGGAGGCCAGCAGGATCACGAGGCCCAGGATGGCGAGGAACCGGATCCGCTTGATGCCGAGGTAGATCGGGAGCATCAGCCCGACGATCAGCATCACGGGAATGGCGATCAGCGCGTAGAGGTACGCGTAGGTGAACGCCGTCACGACGATCGCGATCGCGATCAGCAAGGCCCGGCCGAGAGGTCCTTGCATGAAGCGTCGAAAGCCCGTCTGCTGCTCCACGAGGCGGGGGGAGGCCAGCCGCTCCTTATTAGGTAATAGTCGGTCGGCGCCGCGTGGTGGTCCCCACTCCCGTGCCGGCGGCCCTCATCGTCCTGGATGGTCTCGGGGATCGGCCCCATCCGGACACGGGCGGACGCAGCCCGGTCGAGGCGGCCCGGACCCCGCACCTGGACGCCTTGGCCCGTGCCGGACAACTGGGTCAGGTGATCGTCGTGGGGCCGGGGATCGCCCCCGAGTCTGACGCCGGAGTCTTCGCCCTCCTCGGCTACGATCCGGTCCACGACTCGCCGGGTCGCGGCGTGCTCGAGGCGTTGGGGGTCGACCTTCCCCTCGGGCCGGCGGACATCGCCCTGCGGCTCAACTTCGCGACCACGGACGGGGAGGGGATCATCGTGGACTCTCGGGTCGGGCGGACCCTCTCGACCCACGAGTCGCAGGAGTTGGCCGCCAGCCTCACTCAGGCGGACCTGCTGCGCGACCAAGGGATCCAAGCGGAAGTCCGCGCGACGGTGGGCCACCGTGGCGTGCTCTGGCTGCATCCCCGCGAGGGCGGCGCCCTGTCGGCGCAGATCTCGAACGCGGATCCCTTCTACGAGAAGGTGGGGGGCATGGGCCAGGCCCGTCGACCGGAGGAGCCCCGGGTGCTCCCGGTGACCGCCCTCGAGAGTTCGTCGGCCGCCGCGCGATCGGCCGCTGCGGTGAATCTCTTTCTCGAACGAGCGGGGGCGGTCCTCGCCGGCCACCGGGTCAACGCACGTCGAGCGATGGCCGGGCGGAAGATTGCCAACGCTCTCCTGGTCCGGAACGCGGGATCGCTGCCCGCCACGCCGCTCCCATCGTTCACGAGCCGATACGGTCGGCGGGGCGCCTCCTTGACGGAGATGCCGGTCGAGCGAGGCATTGCCAAGGTCCTGGGCCTGGAGGATCGCTTCGTCGGCCCGATGGGGCCGGATCGGGAGACGGGGTACCGGGAGCGGGCTCGTATCTCGCGCGAGTTGCTCGGGGCGTACCCCTTCGTCTACGTCCACCTGAAAGGCCCGGATGAACCCGGCCACGATGGGGACGCTCGGCTCAAGCAGGAGGTCATCGAGTCGATCGACCGCGACTTCTTCGGGCCGTTCCTCGAGGGGCTCGACCTGACGAAGGTCCGGTTGGCGGTGACCGCGGACCACGCCACACCGGCCATCCTGAAGGGGCACAGCGACGACCCGGTCCCGTTGCTGGTCGTTGGGTCGGGCGTAGCGTCCACGGACCGCGAGACCCATTTCGCCGAGTCGCGGGCGGCGCAGGGCGCCCTCGGGACGATCCGTGGGGCGGCCGTCCTCGGCACGCTGCTCGGACGGAGCCCTTCCGTCCCTCCATGAAGAGCCGTGCCCTTCGGGTCCCGCGGTCGACCGGCGAGGCGGTCCGTCGGACGCTGCAGGAAGCGGGTCTGCTGCGGAGCGATCTTCGGATCTCGGAGGACGACACCTGCCTTCTCCTCCCGGTCTCCGCGACCGGGACGCTCCCCGCGGGGATCGGCGAACCGGTCGTATGGGACTTCGAGCCGGCCGCGGATCGGGGACCCCGCGACTACCGCGACCTCCTCGCGGAATGGAACGACCGGGAACGCGAGCTCCTTCCGCGGGCCTTCGACGTGGTCGGGGATATCGTACTGGTCCGGCTCCCGCCCGAGCTGACCCCCCGCCAGGGGGAGGTCGGGTCCGCCCTCCTTCGGTTCGTGCCGGGGGCTCGGTTGGTGGGGGCGGACCACGGGGTACAGGGGCCAGAGCGGCGACGCGAAGTGGTCCGGATCGCCGGCAGCGGTCCGTGGCGAACCCAGCACCGCGAGAACGGGCTCGAGTTCGACGTGGACGTCCAACGGGCCTACTTTTCTCCCCGCCTGGCCCGAGAGCACGCCCGGGTCGCGGACGCATGCCCGCCGGGGGCGCGGGTCTACGACCTCTGCTGCGGCGTCGGGCCGTTCGCGATCACGATCGCCCACCGCCCCGGGGGGGCCCAGGTAGCGGCCGTCGACTCGAACCCGGCCGCGATCGAGCTGTTACGGGGGACGTCCGCCCGGTATGGCCTCGAGGCGCGGGTGCGGCCCATCGAGGGCCGGGTGGAGGAATTCGTCGCGCGGGCCGGCCCCGTCGAGCGCGTCATCTTGAATCTGCCCCACGAAGGGATTAAGTATCTCGCGTCGGTCGGAAACGTCGTGTCGCCCGCTGGACGGCTCTTCTACTACGAAGTGACCGCCCGGGAGGCGGCGACGGACCGTCCGAACGCCCTCCTCGAGGTTCTCGGCGGGCCCCAACGCTGGCGGCTGGTCGACTCCCACGTGGTCCATCCGTACTCCCCGGCGGCCGACCTGACCGCCTTCCAGTTCGAACGTCTCGCGCCGTAGGGGGCCCATGCCGCTCATCATGGACCTCTCCCACGTGTCCGATGCGGACCTCGCGCTCGTCGGCGGAAAGGCCGGGAAGCTCGGAGAGCTCGTCCGACAGGGCCTCCCCGTGCCGCCCGGTTTCGTCGTGACCACGGACGCGTACCGCGCGTTCGTCCAGGGGACGTCGCTGCAGCAGGAGATCCCCGACCACCTGGCACGGGTGGACCCCGCTCGACCGGAGTCGACCGAGACCGCCTCCAAGGCGATCCGCGAAGCGTTCGACCGGGCCGAATTCCCGCCTGAACTCCGTGCCGAGATCACGAAATCCTACGAGCAGTTCGTGAACCGCCATCACGTTCGGTTCTCGGCGGTCCGGTCGAGTGCAACCGCCGAGGACCTGGAGAGCGCCTCCTTCGCGGGGCTCCAGGACACGTACCTGAATGTCGCCGGCGTGGAGGCGATCCTCGCGGCCATCAAGCGCTGCTGGAGTTCCCTCTTCACCACCCGGGTCCTGGTCTATCGGGTCCGGAAGGGATTCAATCACCTCGAGGTCCATCTCGCCGTCCTCGTGCAGAAGATGGTGGATTCGGTCGTAAGCGGCATCCTCTTCACGCGCGACCCCAACACCGGCGAGAACCACATGATCGTGGAGGCCGGCTGGGGTCTCGGCGAAGCGATCGTGGGGGGCGAAGTGACGCCGGATCATTACGTCGTGGACGGCGTCACCCTGAAGGTCGTCCACAAGCAGATATCCGACCAGCGAGTACGCATCGTCCGTGCGGAAGGGGGCGGCAACCGAAGGGAGGACGTGCCCGCCGACGCCCAGCGAGCGCAGAAGCTCTCCGACCACCGGCTGTCCCGTCTGGTGTCCCTCGCCCGGGTCATCGAGTCGCATTATCGGCGGCCGATGGACATCGAGTGGTGCGCCGACGAGGAGTCCCTCTACATCGTGCAGGCGAGGCCCGTGACCACGATCCCCACCTCGACCGCGCCCGGTTCGGCGCACCCGCCCGCCAGCCCTTCAACAGACGCCGCGGACGAGGCGCCGCTCGTCCGGGGATTCGGGGCCTCTCCCGGCGTGGCGGGGGGCGTGGCCCGCATCCTCCGCGGGGCCGAGGAGATGGATCGGATCCAGGCCGGGGAGATCCTGGTGACGACCATGACGACCCCGGACATGGTGCCGGCGATGAGCCGGGCCAGCGGGATCGTCACGGACGAGGGCGGAATGACGTGCCACGCGGCCATCGTGTCGCGCGAGCTCGGCGTCCCGTGCGTGGTCGGCACTCGCGAGGCGACGAAGAAGATCCCAGAGGGCAGCGAAGTCACCGTGGACGGCAAGACCGGCGCGGTTTTCCGCGGGCTCCGCGCCGTCAAGCCGACCGCGACGCCCGTGAGCCCGGCCGCGGCGACCTCGCACGGCGGCGAGGGCGCTCCGATCACGGCGACCAAGATCTACGTCAACGTCGGGGTCCCCGAGAAGGCGGAGGAGTACGCCCGCCTCCCGGTCTCGGGGGTGGGACTCCTGCGGATCGAGTTCATCTTCACGGCGCACGTGCGCGAGCACCCGCTCGCCTTGATCAAGAAGGGAAAGCGGGACGAGCTCGTCCGACGGCTCGCGGACGGCATTGGAAAGGTCTGCCGGGCCTTCCACCCACGCCCGGTGATCATTCGGACCTCCGACTTCAAGACCAACGAGTACCGCGGGATGCCCGGCGGCGAGGAGTTCGAGCCGGTCGAGGAGAACCCGATGATCGGCTGGCGCGGCTGTTCCCGGTACATCTCGCCGGTGTACAAGCCCGCCTTCCTGTGCGAACTCGAGGCGATCCACAAGGTGCGGACCGAGATGGGGATGAAGAACGCCATGGTCATGCTCCCCTTCGTCCGGAACACCTGGGAGCTCGAGGAGATCGTCGAGATGATGCGGGCCGCCGGCCTGAAGCGCTCGAGAGATTTCCAGCTCTACCTGATGGCCGAAGTGCCCTCCACGGTGCTCCTCGCCCGCGAGTTCTCGAAGCACTGCGACGGATTCTCCATCGGCTCCAACGACCTGACGCAACTCGTCCTCGGGGCCGACCGCGACTCCGAGACCCTGGGCCGGATGGGGTACTTTGACGAGCGCGACCCCGCGGTCACCACCGCGATCCGGCTCCTCATCGAGGGGGCGCACGACGCGGGCCGGACCGTCGGCATCTGCGGGCAGGGGCCGAGCGTCTACCCGGAATTCGCTGAGTTCCTGGTCCGGGAAGGCATCGACTCGATCTCGCTCAACGCCGATACCGTGGTCTCCACGATCCGAACGATCGCTTCCTTGGAGCAGCGGCTGAAGCTCCAGGGCCTGCGCACGGCGGGCCGGCGCGACAGCTAGACCGGGGCTCGCGGCTCGGCGGTCGAGCCCCCTCGGGGGGGCCGCCAGCGGGGCGCTCCAGGAGGTGGGGCGACCGGCAGGGATAGCTCGGCCTCCTTCGGGAGCTCATACACGCGGAACTCTTCCTCGGACCGGAACCCCAGCCGGGCGAGGCCGGCCCGCAAGCGGTCGGAATCGGCGAGCAGGAAGCCCGGCTCCGACGCACCGGCCCCCCCGGCGGCGAAGACGCCGCTGACCAACGACGAAGCGGCGCCCTGGCCCCGCGCTCCCGTCCGGGTGGCGATGAGGTGGAGCCCCGCGACGCCCGCGTGCTCGTACAGGAGCCCCCCGCTGACGGCCCGACCCCCGCGCGCGGCGAGCACCGGCGTCAGCTGCTCGTCGGGATTCGGGTGGTGCCAGACGACATCCAGGGCCGAGCGAAGTTCCGGTCGGTCCTTCACGCCCGTCCACAGTTCGAGCAGCCCATCGAAGTCGGCCTCCCTCGCGGCCCGAACGTCATACGCGTCGCCGGAAGGCGCCCGCGGATGGAGGGGACGCATCACCGTCAACGACTCCGACCGCGGTCGAAAGCCCAGGCCCCGGAGGCTCGCGTCCAGATGGCTCGGGGTGGGGTTCGGCAGGCGAAAGGTCGGGCGAAGCGCGCGCTGGAAGTAGTGGTCCAGCGCTCGCTCGAAGAATGCCGTTCGCCGTTCGGGGGCCACCTCGCGGACTTGGACGAAGTTGAACTGGGGCAACGGGACGCGTTCATGGGTCACGAGCTCCCCTCCCGCCACCCCGAGGACGAACCCACCCAGGGCCCGGATGAACGATTGTTCCGAATGGAGACAGGCGGCGGTCGGGGCGTTCATCTCTCGCTCGCCTCGCCCCGGGCTGAGTCGAGGGGGCTTAAGCTTCCC
>JASHXS010000216.1 GCA_030043405.1 Thermoplasmata archaeon
GCTCGCAGCCGCGGGGTGGAGGTGGAGATCGGCCGACCGTTCGGTGCGCTCAGGCGCGAGGACGGACGCTGGGCGCTCGCCGTCGGGACTCGAGAGTTCCGGGCGGAGCGCGTGGTGGTCGCCGCGGGGGCCTGGTCGAAGCGGCTGCTGGCCAGTCTCGGTCACCCACTCCCCTTGGCCCCCTATCGAACGCAGGCCGCCACGCTTCGACCGACGGCGGGAGGCCCCGCCGTCTTCCCCTCGGGGCACGACGTGGACCTCGACGTGTACGTCCGACCCGAGTCGAGCGGCCGCATTCTCGCCGGTGACGGGACGGAGCTCGTCGAGGTCGACCCCGACCGGACCGCCGGCGGCGGGGATGACCAGTTCTTGGGGCATCTCGCCGAGAGCTTCACCGCGCGTTTTCCGGGGTGGGCGGACGCGGAGCTGGTGCGAGCGTGGGCGGGTGTCTGCACATCGACCCCTGATCGGCGGCCCCTGATCGGGCCCGTCGCAGACGCGCCGGGGTTGTACGTGATCACCGGCTTCAACGGGTTCGGGGTGATGCGCGGCGGCGGCGCGGCCCGTCGTTTGGCCGACCTCTTGGCCGAGGGAAGCTCCACCGGTCCGGCCCTCGAGGCGCTGGCCCCAGTACTCCCATTCCGATTCCCACCGGGCACTCCCGCCGCGGTCCCCCGGCCGGGGTTCACGCTCGAGGCCGGCGTCGACCCTCGGTTCTGAGGGTACGTGGCCCCTTAGGCGACCGACCCGCGGATCTGCTCGAGCTTGGCGAGGAACTCGACGCCCTCCCCGGTCTTGAGCTTCTGGCCATCCTCTCGCGTCAGCGGCAGTCCCGCGCCGGCGCACGCGAGGTCCGGCGGCCGGCCGTCCAGCATCAGCTTCACCGCGCGCTGCTCGCGTCGGCTCAAGTGGAGTCCCTCCAGCTGGAACTCCTCGAACGCCTCGTAGGCGACCGGCGCGACGACCCGGGTGATCTTCGCCATCTCCGCGGCGAAGAGGCGGATCTCCTCCTGGGCGTGAGGGTCCAGTCGGAGCAGCAGGAAGTGGAGCAGGTTGTGGAGATTCGCCTTCCAGTACCACTGGGTGTAGAAGGCCACCGGGAGGACGAGGCGGGCCGTCTCCCGTGCCACGCCCGCGTTGAGCGCGGTGGTGTAGGCCTCGTACGCCTGCTTCGACACCCGCTCGAGGTCGCCCCGGAACTGGTCGACCACGGTGCCGGCGAGCGCCTCCCCCCGACCCTGGCGGTTGGCGGTGGATTGTCGGCGGATCTCCTCGGGCGGGGGAATCTCGTACTCGTCCGGCACGACGGAGTACCGCGCGCTGTACTCGTTCACGGACGCGGTGCGGTGCCGGATGAACTGTCGCGCGACGTAGATCGGCAGCCGGACCAGGAACTTCAGTTCCACCATCTCGAACGGCGTCGTGTGGCGGTGACGCATCAGGTAGCGGATCAGGGCCCGGTCGTCGCGCAGCGTCTTCGTGCCCTGGCCGTACGACACCCGGGCGGCCTGCACGATCGCCGCGTCATTCCCCATGTAGTCGACCAGGACGACGAAGCCGTGCGAGAGCACCGGGTGTCGGACCCCGATCAGCTCGTCCGCCTCGGGGACCGAGGGGCGCTCCATCTCCGGCTCGTCGTCCGCCATCGGGATCCTCTACGAGCGGGCGGGCGCGGCGATCTTCCCGAGCGCGGGCGCCGTCGAGACGAGGTGGCGTCCCAACCCGAGTTCCTCCGGGGTCGCGCCAAGCGCGAGCCCGACCACCTGGGGCAGGTGGAAGACGGGCATGTCGAGCGAGTGCCCGACCGCCTCCTCGGCCTGGTTCTGGTAGGCGTCGAGCGAGATGTGGCAGAGAGGGCACGGAGTGGCCATCGCGTCCGCGCCGTGGCTCTTCGCGTCCTCGATCTGGCGCCCGGCGACCCGGCTCGCGGTGTCGGGCTTCACGAACTGGATCGGGAACCCACAGCACATGACGCGGCCCCGATAGTAGACCGGGGTCGCCCCCACGGCTTTCAGGAGATCCTCGAACGCGTGCGGCTCTTCCGCGCTCTCCCATTCGAGCTCGTCGGCCGGCCGGAGGAGATGGCAGCCGTAGAACGCCCCGATCTTGAGGCCCCCGAGCGGACGGGCGACCCGGGCCCGGATCTTCTCCGTGCCGATGTCCTCGGTGAGGACCCGGAGGAGGTGCTTGACCTTCGTGGTGCCCCGGTAGGAGATCCCCAGCGGGGTCAGGGCCCCGTCGACCCGCGACTTCACGGCCGGGTCCTGGTATCGGAGGTTGGCCAGCGAGAGCATCCCCTGGCAGGTGGAGCAGACCGTCAGCAGGTCGAGCCCGGCCTTCTCCGCGAGCGCGAGGTTGCGCACGTTGAGGGCGACGTTGAGCGTCTCGTTCGCCTCATCCGTGAAGCCGGAACCGCAGCAGGAGAAGTTCGGGAACTCCACGAGCTCGATCCCGAGGGACCGGCAGACCCAGCGGGTCGCCATGTCGAGCTCCTTGCCCGATTCCTGCGCGACACAGCCCGGGTAGTAGGCGAGCTTCACGGCGGTGCCTCCGGGTGGTCGAGCGCGTCGTAGATCTTCTCGACCTCGTCCAGTCCCTCGATGGGGTGGGGCCGCTTGAGGATCTCCGGTTTCTTCCGCACCATGCGGAGCCCCTGGGGGGCCTGGGCGAGCAGTCCGGTGAGGCCCGACGTCTGGCGGACGAGCTTCATTTCACTGAGCAGGCCCCGCTCCCGGATGTTCTCCTTGAAGCCGACGGCGTGCCGGCTCCCCGTCTCGGTCGCGCCCTGGACGGCGATCGCCATCTCCTTCAAGTCCCGGATACGCTCGGAGGGCCGGACGTCCTTGGGGCACGCCTCCGTGCAGAGGTGGCACCGCATGCACAGCCACAGCCCGTCGGTCTGGATCCGCACGAGTCGGTCCTGATGCGCCTGGTCGCGGGGGTCGACCACGAAACGGTACAACTTTGCGAGCGCCATCGGTCCGGGGAAGGCGGGGTCGGCCTCCACCGCCGGACACGCCGAGTAACACGCGGCGCAGGCGATGCACCGGGGGGTTTCCATGAACCGGTCCACCTGGGCCGGCGTCATCGGGGTCTCCTTCCCCTCGGGCATCGGCTTCGTCGGGTCGAGGATCAGATGCGGTCGGATCCGGTCGTAGTTCCGCCAGAAGGGCTCCTGCTCGACGACGAGGTCGCGGAGCACTTTCTGGTTCCGCATCGGTTCGACGACGATACGTCCGTCCCGGTCCAGTTCGGGACCGATCTGGGTCTCGCACGCGAGACGGCTCTTGGAGTTCACCTGCATCGCACAGGAGCCGCAGATGGCGCTCCGGCACGAGTAGCGGAGGGTGAGCGAAGGGTCGACCTCGGCCCGGATCTTGAGCAGGGCGCTGAGGAGGGGGGTGTGGCGGGGCAGCTCGAGCTCGTAGCGGTCGTACCGGGGAGCCGGATCCCGCGCCGGGTCGTACCGGTAGACGTCGAACGTCGCCTTCACGAGCGTTTCCGTCATCAGTACACCCGCTCCTTCGGTTCCCACCGCGTGTAGTTGACCGGAGCGTAAGAGAGCTGAGGACCGTCCGCGGAGCGGAGCGCGATCGTGTGCTTCATCCACTTCGCGTCGTCCCGCTTCGGGTAGTCCCGTCGCGCGTGGGCGCCCCGGCTCTCGGTCCGGGCGTAGGCGCCGACGACGATCACCTCCGCGAGGTCGAGCATATGGCCCGTCTCGAGGGCGTCGGTGAGGTTCAGGTTGTACACCTTCGACTGGTCCACGACCCGGATCTGCTCGAAGCGGGCTCGCAGCGCGCGCACGC
>JASHXS010000217.1 GCA_030043405.1 Thermoplasmata archaeon
GCCGGCGGCCGCCCTCGCGGGGCCGCATGCCTCGGAGCCGCAGCCCCGGGCGGACCTCGCGCGGCAACTCGAAGCGGCGATTCGGGTGCCCCCGTCGTCGTCGGGCCCGCCGACGATCGAGCGTTTTCGCGATCTGCTGTACCCGCGGCGAACGTTCTTCCAGCGCCGGGCGCCGCTGCCGGCCTCCCCGGCAGCCCCGTTCCGGGAGCCGAGTGCGAGTGACCTGTACCGGCGACTGACCGAGGCGGTGGAGAGCGGACCGACCGGGGAGGTGGTTCGGTTGCCGACTCGCTCGGAAGAGCCGGACGAAGAGGTCGGCGGCTTCCGTGGCGATCCGTACCTCGTTCGGACCTCCCGCCTACGGGAGCGCGTGCCCGCGGCCGAGTGGCTGTCGCGCTCCCCGCAGTACGCGTTGGAGCTAGGCTTCCGCTGCGTCGCGACCGGTCGACGCGAGGCTCGCATCATCCTCGGTTACGAACGAGCTTCCCACGACGAACGTCGGGTCCAGGTCGTGCACGTGACCTTGGCGGATCCCTCTCTCTTCTCTCGGCTCTGGAGGCGGCGGGCGGGGGAGCTCGAGGCGGCGTTGCAGCGCGACGACCCGTCGACCCTGCGGCCGTGCCCGGACTGGATGTACGAGAGCTGCGACTATCGAGCCCGCTGCGGGTGCGGGGCGCCGGACGGTCGACCCCAGTGGAACAGCACGGTGGATGCGGTCCGGGCGAACCCCTCGGACTCATAGAGCCGCCGAGCGGCGAGATTGGACTCCGTCACCCACAACGTGGCCGTCGAGTAGCCCAGGGCGTGAAGGGCCCGGAGCGACCACCGGAGGAGGAATCTACCGAGCCCAGTCCCGCGGCGATCGGGGTCGACCATCAGGTCGAGGATGACCCCCTCACGGGGGGACGCTTCGGCGACGAGGACGCCCCCCATCAGTCGCGGCGGCTGCGATTGGTAGAGCAGGGTGGACGCTTCGTCGAGGAATCGCCCGAGGCGGCTCTCGAGGAGGGCGCGCACGATATCCGTGTACTCCTCCACGGTTCCGCCCATCACGAGGTCGTCCACACTCCCTTCGAAGGCGCGGGCGTCGAGGTGGCCGATCGCCTCGAGCGTGGCCGAACGGGCCGGCACGAGTTCAAGTCCGACGGGGGCGGGCTTCGGTTCCGGCGCCACCCCGGGGCGGAGGACCCGTTCCATCTGAAACCGCTCGATCGCGACCGCCCCCGGTCGATGGGCCAGGGTCTGGGCCAGGGCTCGTTCCTCCGCGAGATCGAACCCGGAGAATCCGACGGAGACCCAGGTCACGTCGCTCGGGACCGAGTCCAGGAGGGCCGCCGCCAGGAGCGTCGCCCGGGCGGAGGCCCCCGGGCCCGCCGCCGCATGGACGTGACCCCAGACCTTCGGTCCCCGGCGAGAGTAGAAGGAGATCCCGCCGCCGCCTTCGGCCGGGGGATAGTACCACGCCGGCTTCTCGCCGGATCGCGCCTCCGCCGCCGAGCTCTCGACCCAGGCCCCCGAGGGGGCCTCCTCGCGAAGTTCCAGTTCCTTCCGGATGGACTGGAAGAGCTCGAGGAGCTCGTCCGATGAGGCAGAGGTGCCGGGACGGGGGGGCTCCATGGGAGCGACCGTTCAACCGGACGGGAAGTGCTCGCGCAGGATGTCGGCGATGTCAGGCGCCACCGAGGCCTTCTCTGCGGCATTCCCGAGCGTGTCGGTCGCGTAGACGTCGTCCGTAACGGCCTTGATCCGCTCGAAGGCGTCCCGGAGGAACAGCCCGTGCGTGCAGGCCGCGCTGATCGCGCCGGCCCGATGCTTCTTCAGGAGTTTGGCGGCCTCGGCGATCGTGCCCCCCGTCGTGATGACGTCGTCGACCAGGACGAGGTGTTTTCCTTCGATGCCCTGGGGGAGATCGGCCGGGATCTTCAGTTCCACGTGTTCGCTGTCGATCCGCTTCTTGTCCAGCGCGAACCACGGCTTGCCCAGGAGCTGGGCCATCCGGCGGACCCGCTCCGTGCCCCCGCGGTCGGGCGACACGAGCAGGTCGACCGGTCGTTCTCGGAGCAGGCGGGCGATCGCTGGAATCCCGCTCGCCTCGTAGGCGGGCTTCGTGAACTGCGTGAGGGTCTGGGCCGAGTGAAGGTCCACGGTGACGACCGCGTCGGCCCCCAGTTCGACGTGTCGGCAGAGCGCGCGGGCGCTCACCGGTTCGCCCGGGAAGAACCGCCGGTCCTGGCGGGCGTACCCGAAGTACGGGACCACCACGTAGACGTGCCGGGCTCCGGCCTCCCGCACCGCATCCTCGAGGAGGATCAGCTCGAGGAGGTCCTGGTCAGTCCGCGTCGATTGGACGACCACGACGTCCTCGCCCTCCAGGCGCCCGCCGACCCGGACGTACATCTCCCCATCGGGGAATCGCTTCGTGAAGGGAATCCCGAAGGGGGCGTTCGACAGTTCCCGGGAGACCCGTTCGGCGAGCGCCGTGGAAGCCGTGCCGCCGATAACGTGCATCGAACTCGCTCCGCCGGCCGGACCTCCCCCTGTTCTAAAGGATTTCGCGAGCGGCGTCAGGCGTCGTCGTCCTCGTCAGCCCGGGACGGGCGACGAGGCTTCGGTTTCTTGGCGCGACGTACGTGGGGTTTGGGTCGTCCCCGACGGCTCGGCGCGGCCCGGCGCGCGGGCCGGCGAGGGGGTGGCGCCTCTTCCTCCTCCTCTTCTTCGTCTCCCCGTCGCCAGGGTCGAAGCGACCGGAGGATGCGACGGCCGCGCGACTCGACCGGGGCCGGCGGCTCCGCCTCCTCGGTCTCCTCCTCTTCCGCCTCCTCCTCTTCCTGGGCGCGCCGCCGCGGATCCTCGATCCCCTCGGCCCGGAGGGCGTAGTGGATCCCGAAAGCCAGCAGGATCACGCCCGCGATCGTCAGGCCCAGGAATTGCCAGGATTGGGACGGGACCCACTGGGTGTTCCCTTCCAGGGCCAGCTTCAGGGCGCCGAACCAGGGGAGCATCCCGCGGGCCACCC
>JASHXS010000218.1 GCA_030043405.1 Thermoplasmata archaeon
AACACGATCATGTCGGAGGAGAGGCCGCCCTCGGTCTGGGCGGTGGTGGGCGCGGCCAGGGCCTTGACCTTCCGGACGGACGCCGGTGCGTTCGCGGTCGCCATCTTACACCATGTCCTGCGTGAGCGTATACATGAAGAAAATGAACCCGAACTGGGCGATGGGGATCAAGAGGCCGACGATCGCCAGAGGATGTCGATCATGAACGCCCCGCCGCCTCCGATGACGGAGAAAATGGCGATGATGATGACCAGGAAGAGCGGGAAGGCGACGACGACGGTGACGAACGTCTCCGCCATCAGCCCCAGCGTCTCGACCCGCGAGAGCATCTCGAGCTTGTTCTCCTGCTCGTACTGCTCGGCCTTGAGCAGGAAGTACGGCTTCAGCTGACCGCCGCTCGTCGCGGTCGTCACGACGCCCTGCAGGAAATCCTGGAACCGCTTGGAGGGGCTCCGCTGGGCGGCCGTCCGGATGGCCGTGAGGATGTCGACCCCGAGCAGCTCCGTGTCCCGGGTGATCCAGGCCGCTTCCTCCGCGACCTCGCCGTAGATCTTCTGTCGCGCGAGCTCCTTGAAGATCTGGTCGACGTTCACGTCGGCCGACGCCATCGCGCTGACGAAGCTCATCGCGCTCGAGATCTTCCGGTCGATCTTGCGGCCCCGTGCCTTGGCGGCCGACCCGGGGCTCCCCGGCATCCCGAAGAACGTACCGAGGGTCGCTCCGACCGGGATCAGCGCGCCGACGGCGACCCCGATGATGAGCCCGAGGCCGACCAGGTCGGCCAGGAAGAAGGCGATCGCGACGCCCGCGA
Organism: Thermoplasmata archaeon; assembly: GCA_030043405.1. Taxonomy (GTDB): domain Archaea; phylum Thermoplasmatota; class Thermoplasmata; order Lutacidiplasmatales; family UBA184; genus Lutacidiplasma. The sequence goes on from JASHXS010000218.1 coordinate 812, forward strand.
CCGCGCTCCCGATGGCGACGAACAGCGTGGTCCCGTAGACCATCGCCATGTACTCATCGGCGCGCAGTCGGATGTGCGCCTTCATCAGGTTCTCTTCGAGGAGGGGGTCCGGCGGCTTCGCGAGGACGCGCTGGCGGAACGTCTTCCAGCACCAGCGCTGGAAGCTCGTGAGGGTCGAGTGCGTCGGCTGGTCGCCTCGCTTCAGGCGGACCGTCCGGGTTTGAGTCCCCGTCGGCCCGGAAGGCGAGCCGCCGGCCGCGGTCTTCCCCACCGTGACGCTCGGGGTCGCCGGCAACGTCCTACAGCCCCCGCGGGAACGGCGTGCCGGACTTGATCCGCTGCATGACCTCGTTAGGGTCCTTGTAGTACTGGGCGACGATGCGCCAGAGTTGCCGGTAGTCGGTGACCTTGTTCTGGACGAGGTAGCGGATCACGTCGACCCGCCGCTGGAACTCCTGGTCCATCTCGTCGGTCGTGAAGTTGCGGATCTCGGTGATCTTGTCGAAGAGGAACGAGTGGCCCTTGAACACGAAGCCGTCCGTGGCCGGATCCCATTCGTAGACCGTGTTCGTGATCAGCTCGTTCGTCTCGGGCTCGAACCCGACGATCTCGAGCACCTGCTTCAGGCGACGCACCACGCCCTTCTCCGTGCGCGCCTGGATCTGGATCACGACGTTGTTCAACGCGGAGAGCAGGATACGGGGCGTGTTGATCGGCGGGTTCTCGAGGCGGTTGACCATCGACTTCACGCTGTCCGCGTGCATCGTCGAGTAGGTCGTGTGGCCCGTGGCCATCGCCTGGAACATCGTGTACGTCTCCTTCCCCCGGACCTCGCCCACGATGATGTAGTTCGGCCGCTGTCGCAACGCGGCGCGCACGAGGTCGAACATGTCGACCTCGCCCGCCGTCTTCCCGTCGGGGCCCCGGTCGCCGGTCCCGGACCGGGTGGCGCCCGGGATCCAGTTCTCGTGCGGGAGGTTCACCTCGCGGGTGTCCTCGATGGAGACGATCTTGGAGGTGGGCGGGATGAAGAGGGCGACAGCGTTCAGCGTGCTGGTCTTCCCGGCCGCGGGACCGCCGCAGATGATGACGGACTCGCCTTGTTCCGCGGCGAGCCAGAAGTAGGCGACCATCTCCTCGCTCGCGCTCCCCATCATCACGAGGTCGACGGGCGTGAACGGACGCTCCTTGAACCGCCGGATCGTGAAGCTCGCGCCACGCGTGGTGATCTCGCGGGCGTACGTCGCCTGGACGCGGTGCCCCTCGGGGGTCGTGCCGTCCAGGATCGGGGAGGAGACGCTGACGGACTTCCCGCAGCGCTGCCCCAGCATGACGATGAAGGAGTTCAGCGAGTCCTCGTCGGCGAAGACCACGTTGGTCTTCATCGACTCGTACTTCCCGTGGAAGATGAACAGCGGCACGTCGACGCCGTCGCAGGAGATGTCCTCGACCTCCGGGTCGAGGATCAGCGAGTCGACCGGCCCGTAGCCGACGAAGTCGCGGAGCAGGTAGTAGATGATCCGCTCCGTGGAGAGCGGCGAGAGCGAGACGTCCCGGCTCCGGAAGTACTCTTCCGCCTCTCCGCGGAGGTAGGAGCGCTTGTCCGCGGTCGACAGGTTCGCCGTCTCGCTGCCGAGGATCTGGTTGAGCGTCGACTTGAGGTGGGCCACGAGGCCCTTCTCATGGGCGGAGAGCTGGGGCTCGATGACCTCGTAGAGGTACTCCTTGTTCCGGTCGTTGTAGGAGACCCGAGCGTACGAGTACGGCGGGTTCACCGCCTGCACCTCGAGCTCGCGCATCGTGGGCTCGGGGAGCGGCGGCAGCGCGGTGATGAACGTGCCCGGCACGTCCGTCGTGGGCCGGGCCTCTCCGCCCACGGCCTCCAGCGGGCTCGACGCCGCCGGGGCGCTGCGGGGGATCTTGACGCGGAAGGAGGAGCCACCGCTGGCGGTCATCGGTCTAGGTACCTCCCACGCCCGTGCTCACCTGCACGCCGGCATAGTAGTACTGGACGTAGTTGACGTTCGAGATGGTGAGGGTGATCACCGTCGTGGCCCCGTTGAGCCCGGTGCACGAGGAGGCGACCGGGGTGAAGCTCGACGGCGTGTAGGCGATAGTGGCGTTCTTCGACCCGATGCCGCTGTCCGCGACCGCCTGGTTCAGGAAGTTGGCCCAGGCGCACGGGAACTGGGTCCCGATCTGGAACTTGAAGGTGAAGGGGAGCGACGTGTGGTTGACCGCCCCGAGCGCCCCGCTCGCGCTGATCGACTGGCTGTAGCGGAAGTGGGAGTAGACCTCCTGGCTGCCGATGCCGACAACCGTGGAGGCGTTCCCGTACAGCTGGAGGAGGCTGGTCGTGATGGTGGTGTTGCCGGCCGCGTTGCGGGTGATGTTGAAGGGTGGGTTCACATCCATCACCTGGTAGCCGCTCGGCTGGGCCTGGATGACGGCGTCATCCTCGAAGTAGAAGGTCTGGGGGATGTAGTAGCGGTTGGGGATCACCATCTGGAGCACGCCGGTCGCGATCCGCTGGGAGAAGAGGCCCGAGCCGCCCGGGCCCGAGGAGAGGGTGATGTTGGCGAACACGCAGGCCGAGGAGTTGACCGGCTGCCCGTAGGGGGTCGTGGGCGGCACGTTGAACCCCTTCGCACACCCGGAGGGCAGGAACCCGAGGGTCCCCTGGGTCGGCTGCGCGAGCAGGGGAACGCTGTTCGACGCGAGCGGGAACGGGATCCCGGCGCTCGCCGGCCCGCCCAGCTGGTACTGGCTGTCGACCGTGGACTTGAACATCGAGAAGGCGAGGTCCGTCTGGGAGGCGAACGCGGACTCGTTCTCGGTCATCCAGAGTGGCAGATACTGCGTAATGAACACCCCGAAGAGCGTGAAGAACACCAGAAGGGCGAGGAGGGTACCGATGACCGCCACGACCCCTCGGGACTCGTGCCGGAGCCGGCGCCGCGCCCGGCGATAGCGACGGCTCGCGCTGCGATTCGGCGTTTCCCCCATTCGACAGACCGACCGAGGCCCGGAGAGAGCCACGGCAGCGAGAATTAGGTCCGATTCGGGTATAAATACCCACTTAGAGTCTCGCGGAATCTACGCCGTTCTGGCGTCGAACCTTTAGGGGTCTGCGACTCCCGGACCCCGATGGCGCTCCGTGAGATCTCGCTCACCCTACCCAACCGACCCGGAGCGCTCGCCGGAGTCGCCCGCGTCCTCGCGAAGGAGCGGATCAACCTCGCCGCGATCAGTGTCGACTCGGCCGCGGGGAAGGGACGGGTGCGACTCATCGTCAGCGACCCGGATCGGGCGATGGTGTTGCTCTCCAGTGCGGGGTACACCGCCGAAGTACGGGAAATGATGGCGGTCCGCCTCGAGGACCGGGCCGGGAGCTTCCTGCGCGTGCTGGAAGCGCTGGCGCGGGCCAAGGTGAACCTGCAGAGTGTGGCGATCCTGGTGGCCCGCGACGGGAACCATCCCCTCGTCGCCCTTTCCGCGAACGACCTGACCCGGGCCCGCAAGGTGCTCCGGCAGGCCGGCTTTTCCAGTACAGCGGCCGAGCGCCTCGTCTCCAACGCCGACCTGCTGGCGAGCGCGCCCTCCATCCCGAGCGAGACGGTCGGTCTCTTGCTCTGACCCGGGCGCCGCGCCCGCACAAAGGGTAAGAGGGACCCCCCCTCCCGATTCGGTCGCGCGGTTGTGGTCTAGTGGTTAGGACGGTAGCTTCCCAAGCTACCTACTCGGGTTCGAATCCCGACAAC
>JASHXS010000219.1 GCA_030043405.1 Thermoplasmata archaeon
CGAATAGTTGGCCACGGTTCCGACATGGAACGGGTAGGTTCCGTTCGCCATCGACAGTACGATCTCGTCGGTCATGCTCCAACCCGTCAACGTCCCTGCCGTCACCGACCAGTTGGTACTGGCCGGGAGGCCACTTTCCTCCCACGTCACGGAGTAGTTGAACGTCAGAAACCCGATGTCGACCTGCACCGCGGCGCCGCTGACGTTGAGGACCCCGCTCGTGGGGGTGGCTACATACCCGCCCAGGGGGGTGATCGAGTACGCGTACGACCCGTTCGCCAGGGCCACCGAGATCGTAGACGTCGTCGAGTAAGGCGCACCCCCGTTCACCGATACCGACCAATTGGTGCTGGCCGGCAGGCCGGACTCGACGAAGGCGACCCCGTAGGTCAGAGCGGCAAAACTCACGTTCACCCGGGCCGAAGCCCCGGAGATGGTCGCCGACCCCGACTGGTTCTCGGTCGTCAGGTAGCCGGTCACGTTCGTCACTGAATAGGAGTACGTCCCGTTCGTTTCGAAGAGGGTGAGACTGCTTCCGTTCCCGGCGACTACCGTGCCACTCACGTTGACGGTCCAGTTCGTTCCGGGCCGCAGTCCCACCTCACCGAAGGTGAGCGGATAGTGGCCGACGGACAGCGGCGCGAAGGTGATGTTGACGACGACCGGAGCGCCGGCCACCGTGACGGTACCGCTCGAAGGCGTGGCGGCGTACCCGGTCACTGCCCCGATGGAGTAGGAGTAGGTGCCGTTGCCTTCCGTGTAGACTAGCGAGGTTGTGTTGGTGCTCACCGTGGCGTTGGCGACCGTGGCCGACCAGTTGGCGTGGGCCGGAAGTCCGGTCTCGTTCAGGGTCACCTCATAGTAGAACGGGGAGAACGCGATGGAGAGATTCACCGAGTCGGCGGCGACCCGAACACTCCCGGTGGACGGACTGGGCAGGTAACCACTGACGGGACGCACGAGGAACGAGAACGTTCCGTTGGGCTCCCGGGCGTCGATCTCCGAGCCACTCGAGGTATGGTCCACCCCGGCCAGCCGCACGGTCCAGTTGGTGCCGGTCGGCAATCCGGTCTCGTTGAAGGTGACGGGGTAGGTGACCTCGGTAAACGTGACGAAGATCCCGACGAAGGTGCCGCTCGCGGAGACGGCCCCATAGGAGGGGGACTCGACCCAGCCGGGGAGGGGGGTGACGTTGAAGAAATAGGTCCCGTTGGCCACCGCGAACGACACCTGGGTGGTGTTCGACGTCTCGGACGTCGTGTTCAGCACCACCGTCCAGTTGGTGCCCGCGGGCAATCCACTCTCGTTGAAACTAATGTTCGAGAGCCCCCCGGCGAAGGGACGAAGGGTGGGGCCGTTGACCCCCAGCGCCGGCCCGACCCCGACGACGCCTCCCAAGGCCGTGCTGAAGAAGAGGAGGGCCACGACGAGGGCGAGGCCGGCGACTCCTGAACGACGAGGGCGGCTCATCCGGGCGACTCTCCGACTGAGATTTGCCTCGATGCGCTATTTAAACGAACCGGCAGACCGACGAGTCGTATTGCTCGCGTCGTCAGTCGGCCGGTGCGCTCGACGCCGGTCGCTCGAGCAAGTGACGTGCCACCAGCCAGCCGGACCGGATCGGGATCTCCCGCCACGGGCGACGTTTTCGGATCGACTCCCAGCGCGCCGGCACAACCCGTAGGGTGGACCGCCGCCGAGCCACGGGGCGCCCGCGCCGAGGATAGGTCACGAGCAGGCGTCCTCCGGGACGCAGGATCCTCCAGGCTTCGTCCATCGCTCCCTCCTTGTCGCCCAAACAGCAAATCACGAGCGACATCAGCACCCGATCTACCGAGGCATCCGCGATGGAACCCAGTTGGGCGGCGGAAGTCGCCAGGAATTCGACCCGGGCATCCGACCCGAGCCGCTGGCGCGCGATCGCCAGGTTCGATCCGTCCGGGTCGATGACATAGGCATGCCCGCGCGGGCCGATCCGAACCAACAGCTCTTCGTCAAAGTAGCCCACGCCGGCCCCCACGTCGGCGACGACCTGGCCGGGGAGCACTCCTAACTGCGAAAGCTCTCGCGACGGGGGCATGAACCTCCGCCGAAGCGGATTCTGGAGCATCCGGGGCGAGCACCGGCGGTCGGGGACGACCATCGGGAGCATCTCCGCACCCATGCCGATGGAGCTGAGGGCACGGGGCGGCTTGAATTCCCCGGCTCCGGGGTCGTCGGCACCCTAATGAGGTCGTGTCCTTCGCAACGCCGTCGAACGGTCCATGCGAATTCTCGTCACGGGCGGCACCGGTTTCCTGGGCGGTTACATGACCAGCCACCTGGCCGGTGAAGGCCACGAAGTCACCTCGACCTTCCTCCCGCGCGCGACCCCCACCCAGCCGGCCCGGCTACCCGGCGTCCGTCACGTCCCATTGGACGTCACCGATCGGGCCCAGGTTGGCCGCGTGCTGTCGGAAGCGAAGCCGGAGGTCGTCTACCACTTCGCCGGCCAGGCGTTTGTGATCCCCTCGTGGGAGGACCCGGCGGGCACTTTTTCGACCAACCTGACCGGGACGCTCTACCTGCTGGAGGAGCTCCGTCGGTCGCTGCCCAGCACCCGATTCGCCTTCGCTGGGAGTGGCACCGAGTACGGAGACCCGCCCAAGGTCCCCACTCCCGAGGAGTCCCCCCTGCGTCCCACGAGTCCGTACGCCTCCAGCAAGGCAGGGGCCGATCTGCTGTGCTACCAGTACTTCCGCAGCTTTGGCACGCCGGTCTTCCGGTACCGAATCTTCGGCACTACGGGACCCGGGAAGCGCGGCGACTCCACCAATGATTTCGCGAGCCAGATCGCCGCCCTGGAGGGTCAGCCCGCCCCCCGAGTCCTACGGGTCGGCAACCTCGACCGCCGTCGGGACATCCAGGACGTCCGGGATGCCGTGCGGGCGATGGTCACCGTTGTCGAGAAGGGCGAGCCGGGCGAGGCGTACAACATTGCGAGCGGGGTGCCCCGACTCGTCCGCGACAACCTCGACGCGCTGCTCGGGTTCGCCCGCGCACCGATCACCGTGGAACAGGCCCCGGAGAAGGTCCGTCTCGTCGACGAGCCAGTTCACCTTGCGGACATCCACCGGCTCCAGCAACTGGGGTGGTCTCCGCGAGTTCCCTTCGAGCAGACGCTACGGGACATCCTGGACAGCTGGCGTTCTCCGACATAGATCTACCACATCCACATATGCATACGCATATGCATATCGTCCGCGTCGGACTCCCGGAACGAGTCGGGCCCGGGTCCCGACGGCTTGAGCCACGGATCCGCCCCGGTACCCCATCCCAACGGGAAGATACGTCGATTTGAGACCTCAGGCACCGACTATACGCGTCAACCATTACCCAGCCACGCATCGGAAGGACAGCTCCGTCGACGCCCGCCGCGGACACGCAACTTCGGACTCGCCGATCCAACCCCGCCCAATGACCCGGGCCTCTGCCCCCCCCTTCGCGTGACCCAGGGGTGGCCGGCAAGGCCCCACCGGGGGCGCCCCGGCGGTTCGTATAACTCGTGTTATACGAATTCACCTCAGAGAAGCCAGGCCCCCGGCCACTGCCGATCGCCCCGAGAATACGGCGCATGGGATGCTGAGATACTAATTACTCGTTACACAGATTACACAGCCTTGCATGATAGCTAACATGGCGTGCCCAGGGACTTCCCACGAAAACCCCACCCCTGCGCGTGCAAAGTCAGCTGGACCGGCCCGCGTCGCCATCCGGACGGCCTAGTTCCCTGTCTGGAGCCGATCCAGGGCCGGGCGCACCCGCCGGAGCCCCCGGTAGCCGCCAGGTAGGAGGCAAGCCGGCCTAACGGACGCTGAGGATATGTGGAAACGTTACCATGATTGCTAAGACCGCCTTCCACTAATCCGGGTGACTTTGAGGCGCCAGTTGCCCGTCGGACCGCGCCGCGAAGCGGTGAAGATCTCCTCGCACCCCGCCGCCTCGAGGGCCCCCCACTCGGCGAGCTGGAGGAGTTCCGGACGACCGAGCCGTCCCCGGGCCCGCCGAAGCCCCTCGCCGCTCGCCCGAGAATCGATCGGCAAGACCGTCAGCTTCTGGCGGAGCCGCTCGAGGACATCACGGCGGGCGGCCTGTACCTTCTTTGGCCCCTGGCGGGCGAGCAGGGCGAGTTCCAGCATCGCGACCTCCGTCGTGGCCACTTCGTGTCCCCGTAGGCTTCGGAGAGCGGTCTTCGCCCCGGTGTCGCCCTCGAGGACCAGCGCGAGGGCCGAGGCGTCGAGCGCCTTCATCCGCGCCCCTCCCTGGGTTCCGTCCGATGCCGACGGGACGGCGCCCAGGCCCCCCACATCTCCTCGACCCCGACCCGCTGATCGAGCAGGCGGCGAAGGACGCTTGTAAAACTCTCGTTCCCGCGTTTCTCTCGGACCAGCGCGTCGTAAACGGCCTTCTGGACGGCGATGTTCCGGGACGACATACATACCCATATTCATATGTGGATGTATTTCTGCCTGGTGCCCGAGCGGTGCCACCGCCGGCTCGCGGCACCCCGCAAGTCGCCGCGGACCCCTCTCGGTCGGACCGAGGTGGGAAGGGGGGGGACGGCAACCCCTGCATCCAGACCGGCCGTTATTAGCCCCACCGGATTGGTCGGCGCGTGAAGCGACTCGGCGTGCCGGACGTTTCAGCCGCCCGCCCGGGGGCCGGGTAGATTGGCCGCGACGAACCGTACGCCAGGCCGGCCCCGCCTCGTGGTGATCGGGCTGGACTCGGTGTCCCCGGAACTCCTCGAACGGTTCCGTGCCGAGACGCCCCGCATCCAGGAACTCCTCCGACAGTCGACCCGGACGACCCTTCGGAGTTGCGACCCCCCGATCACTGTGCCCGCCTGGGCCGTCATGTTCTCGGGCGCAGACCCCGGTACCCTCGGTCTCTACGGATTCCGGCACCGCCGTGCCGGGTCGTACGACCGGATGTACATCCCGACGTCCGCGACCCCCCGCCGCCCGATGTTGTGGGACGCCCTGTCGAGGGTGGGCCGCCGGGTCGCCGTGATCGGCATGCCCCCCGGCTACCCTCCGCCGGCGGTCAACGGCGTCTACATCTCTGACTTCCTGACCCCGGACACCGCCGGCGACTGGGCGAGCCCGACCTCCGAGGTGGCGGGTCTCTCGCAAGTCGCCGGCGGCCCCTTCTTCGACGTCCCCTTCCGTGTCGACAACCGGCGCGAGGTGGCAGCCCACCTGATGGAAATGACCCGTCGACGCTGGAGGGTCGTCCGCCACCTTTGGGACCGGGAGCCCTGGGACTTCTTCGCGATCCACGAGATCGGGCCGGATCGGGTCCACCATGCGTTCTGGAAGTACTTCGACCGAGACCACCCCCGTCATGTGACGGACCCTGAATTGGAGAGGGTAGCCGCCGATTTCTATCGGCTACTCGATTCGGAGGTCGGTACATTCCTGGACCGCGTAGGTCCCGACGTGCCGATTTTGGTCGCCTCCGACCATGGCAGCCAGGCCATGGAGGGGTGCTTCTGCCTCAACGAGTGGCTGATCGACCAGGGGTACCTGCGGCTGAAGCGACCCGCGACGCGAGCCGGGCAGTCGCTCGAGGAGTCCGAGGTCGATTGGCCTCGGACAAAGGTGTGGGGCGCCGGCGGTTACTACGCACGGATCTTCCTGAACCTGAAGGGCCGGGAGCCTGAGGGGAGCGTCCGGGAGTCCGAGGCGTCGGACCTCATCGATCGACTCCGGCGGGAACTCGAGGCCGTCCGACGACCCTCTGGAGAACCCCTCGGCGTCCAGCTCTTCTCCCCCGCCCAGGTCTACCGGTCGGTCGAGGGGGACCCCCCAGACCTGATGGCGTACTTCGCTGACCTCCGATGGCGCTCGGCGGGAACCATCGGCCACGGGGCCTGGTTCACGACGGAGAACGATACCGGTCCCGACGACGCGGTCCACTCGTTTTCGGGTGTATTCGCTTACCGACCCCGGGCCGGGAGTGTGGGACGCCAGATTCCCACCCAGAGCATCCTCTCGGTCGGACCGAGCCTGTACCGGCATTTTGGGCTCCCGATACCGGATTTCGCTCGGAGCCCCGCCATCGATCTGTCCTGACGGCCGAAGGGCCTCGCCCGTCCCACCCCGGGGGACTCGAACAATCCCTGGGGGAGGGCCCACCCCCCCTAGGGGCACGTGTGGGCTTTATTACCCCGCAGCCCGCCTACATAACGCGGTTCCTGCTCTCAGGACTCGCTTATGTCGGCAGCAATTGCGTCCACTCGTGTCAAGGGGTCGTTCTTTCCTGCCGACGCCCCGAAGGTGCAGCGA
>JASHXS010000220.1 GCA_030043405.1 Thermoplasmata archaeon
CGGATTTTGCTGCCATGCCGAGGGCAGGGAAGCCGAGGCTAAGTGGGTTTGGGGGACGAGCCCGGCACCCGCGGTTCGCGCGGCTCTCCTCGGTCAAGAGAAAGGCCCCGGGGGCGACCCCCCGCCGCTCGCCGGCGGGGAGCGGATGCTCGGGATCCGATTCAGGTCTTGTTTTTCGCGGCCCACTGCTTGGCCGCCTCCGCGTCCCACTTCGGCGCCGACCCGCTGGCGTCGGCGGCTCCCCAGTCCTGGGCCACCTGTCGGGTGGTGACATTGACCCGGTTGTAGAGGTTGATCGTGGCGATCCCCAGCACGAGGAAGGCCAACTCGCGCTCCGCGAAGTGGCGCGCCGCCTCGTCCCAGAGGCTGTCCGGGACGGGATCGGACCGATCGCTCAGCCGGGTCATCGCTTCGCTGAGGGCGAGCGCGGCGCGTTCCGGGGCCGTGAATCGCGTGGACTCCCGCCAGGCCGACACGGCGAACAGGCGTTCCTCGGACTCCCCCAGCCCTCGCAGGAGCTGACAGCTCCCGTCCAAGCAGAGCGCACACCCGTTCAGCTGGCTCGCCCGCAGCATGGCGAGCGAGAGGGCCCGGCCCGCGGGGCCCTGTAGCTGACCCAACAGCTGCCCCAGGGCCTGCAACGGGGCCATGGCTTCGGGAATGATCGTCGCGGGATTCTTCAGCCGACTCTTGGGCGCGACCGTGGACATCGCCATGTGGTTTCCTTCCGGGGGAGCGTGGCCCCTTAGTTACATAACAAATTTGGTATATATATTCCCGGGGGCTGGCCTTGGGCCGCGGGGCAACCCCTCTCAGTCGTCAGCCACCTGCCGCGTGAGCCGAACGGGTCCGCCGATTCCAAGTGTAACACCGCGGTGATGAGAATCGTCCAGGTGTGACAAGGGCGCCCCCAGTCAGCGACCCGGTGCCGATCCCGGCGGTCGGCGCCTTGGACCGGCCCTACGTAGGGTGCTTGTTCTCGGCGACAAAGGAGGAGATCTTCCGGATCTTCCCCCCCGCCAACTCGTAGATGGTGCAGGCTTCGCCGACGAACGTGCCGCCCCCTTCGAGGGGAGCGCGAACGACCGATTCGGATACGACCACGTTGTTCTCTTCCGTCATCCGACGGGCCCGGATCTCGAACCTCCGCGGGGCCTCCATCTCCTTGAGGACCGCCGCCTTCCCTCGCACCGGAATGCCGGAGGCGGGGAACCCGTCCGCCCACTCCACCCGCTCGACGTCGTCGGTCAGGCAGGCCCCGACCGCCGTCCAGTCCAAGTTGGCGAGGGCCGCTTGGCAACTCTCCACGAGATTCTTGTTCGCGGTCATGACCCGCCGAGGGGGTCGGTTCCCATAACCTATCGGCCGCCCGGTCGCGGGTCTTCGTCGTTCGACCCGACCCAAAGCGGCGTGCCGCCCGAACGGCCCACGGGCCGGAATCAGAGGCCGAGTGGACTGGTCGGGATTTGAACCCGAGACCTCCGGTTTGCAAAACCGGCGATCTTCCGCTGATCTACCAGCCCGTGACCCCAAGACGGCCCCCCCGGGGTCTTAGGGTTTCGCTCGGCGGGAGCAGGGGGGAGCCGGCCGCCGACCCTTCCGGCCAAAGCCCATGTACCGGGCGTCGGTCCACCGGGCGTGCGGCTGTCCGTCTTCACGGTCGTGGATGATGCGGGCCCCGAGCGGGACCGGTACGACGAGGTCGTCGACCTCGCGGTCGAGGCCGATGCCTCCGGGTTGGACGGGCTGTGGATCGCCGAGCACCACTTTGGGCCAAGCGGGCTTTGCCCCTCTCCCCCGGTGCTGCTGGCGGCGTGCGCGGCCCGCACCCAGCGGCTACGGCTCGGCTCGCTCGTGAGCGTCCTACCCTTCCACCGGGTCGTCGATCTCGCCGAGGAGTACGCCCTGGTCGACCGCCTCAGCGGAGGTCGCCTCAACCTCGGCCTCGGCAGTGGCTACATCCGGGCCGAATTCGACGGATTCGGGATCGACCCCGAGTCTCGCCATGCCCGGTTCGATGCCACCCTGTCGGCCCTCCTCGACGCGTGGGCGGGCCACGAGGTGGTCGTCGGCGAACCGGGCGCCTCGCCCGTCCGCTTGAACGTGCAGCCTGTCCAGCAGCCCCATCCCCCGCTCTGGATCGCGGTCCAGCGGCGTGAGGCGCTCCCCTTCGTGGCCCGCCGGGGTACTTCGGTGGCGCTGATTCCGTATGCGACCGTCAAGGACACGGCCGAACTCGCCGAGGAGATCCGCGAGTTCCGCGCGGCCCTCCCGGCGGGGAGTGGGGCATCGGTCGGGGTGGCGCTGCACGTGTACGCCGGACCCCACCCGGAGCGGGCCCGGACCGCCTTCCACCGTTATCTCGAGGCCCGCCTCCGCTCGCACAGCACGCATTACGAGGCCAAGCAGGCCCGGGACCCTACGCACGCCGACCCGCGGGCCCTGGAGGCGGCGGGGTTCGCGCTCTTCGGGAGTGGCGAGGAAGTGCTGGAGCGGTTGGAATCCTTCTCCCACCTGGGGGTCGACGAGGTCCTGGGGATCGTTGACTTCGGAGGGCTCGAGCCGTCCGACGCCCTCGGTACCGTTCGGGCGCTGGGCGCCGCCCAACGCTGACCGGGGGCGAGACGAACTCCTGTCGTCTGGAAAAAGGAAGTCGGAAAAGGTTGGCCGCGGGGAGGTCCTCCCCGGCTACTGGGCACCCGGAGGGGGCGTCGGCATCGGCGGCGAGTTCGCATCCGATGGCGCGGGCTCCTTCCACTCCGGCGGCGCCGAGGTGCTCGGGGCCGGGGCCGGTGGCGGCATTGTGCTGCTCGAGCTCGAGGTCGGCGGGCGGCGGTGTCGCAGCGCGAGCACGACGGCGATGACCGCGACGACGATGATCACGATCAGCAGGATCAGCCAGCCGACCGTGAGCCCCGTACCCGCGCCCCCGACATACATCTCGAGGGCCGAGGGGGTCGGGTTCACCGTCAGCAGCGTCCAGCCGTAACAGTAGTCATTGTCGTAGCAGGTCGGACCGTTGAGGCCCGTCCCGTACAGCTCCATCTCGACCTCGACCACCCCGGCGGGCTCGTTCGAGGGGATCGTCACCTGGAAGGTGCCGCTGGGCGAGTTCCCCTGGAGGACGAGGGAGTAGGGGGTGTCGTAGAGGTAGACGTAGTAGCTGAACACCGCGGGCAGCGTGACCGCTCCGTAGCTCGTGATCGAGTACGAGAACGTGACCGTCTCGCCCGGCTGGAAGCTCCCGTCCGAGTACTTCGACGTGGTCTGGATCCCCAGCAGCAGGCCGTACCCGCTCACGATGTCGGAGTAGGCGGTCTGGCTGGCGACGAGGCCCTGCGTCGGGGAGTCGAGCCAGGCCTCCACCTCGTAGTACGCCGGCGGGTTCGCGCTCGGCACGCTGATCGAGAAGCTGCTGCCGTTCGCGACCGTACCCGTGGCGACCAATCCGCCGCCCTGGTAACTCCCGGTCGAGCTCTCGTACTCGCCCCAGACGTCGTATCCGATCGTCCAGTCGCCGCCCGAGGGCACCCCGTAGGAAGAGACCTCGACGCTCAACGTCGCGCCCGCCGAATAGAAGGCCGGCATGTTGATCGTCAGGCTCGGCGCGGCCACGTAGCCGTACGCGTACCCGTAGAACTGGTCCGTCGCGTTGCTCGCGTAGACGTACAGCTCGAACTCGCCGACGAACCCCGAGGGGAAGGGCGTGCTGACCGTGCCGGTCGAGGCCGTGCTACCGATCGAGCCCCACGCGAGGGTCGTCTCCGTCTGCACGCCTTCCAGGTACCAGTAGGTCGCGGTGAGCGTGCCCGTCGAGGTGGGGTTGGTCGACCCGAGGGTCCACGTGGCGGACAACGTCGCGCCCGGCGCATACAGGGCCTGGCCCAGGTTCACCTGGACATCGGCCGTCGAGGCCGGGCTGGACATGTAGAACGTCGCGTTGTAGCCGGTGTACCACTTTCCGATGGTGGACGTGGCCTGCGTGTAGTTCGTCGTGACGTTCAGGACGTTCGTGAAGCCGTAGATGTACGACGAGCTGAACGGCGGGAAGGTCGGGACGAAGGTGAAGCTCGCGTACCCGGAGTTGTTGGTCGTGAGCGACGCCGGGGCCCCGCCCGAGGGCGTGACCCAGGCGGTCCCGTTCCAGAACCGAGGCACCACCGTCAGGCCGGACGGGACCGCGTCGTACGATCCCAGGTAGTCGGCTACCGCCTGGATGCAGACGAAGGTCGTCACGCCGGGCGAGAGGTAGTCGTTGTTGTAACCCCCGCAGGCGTTCGGGGTCTGGGAGAGATAGACTTCGCGGACCCAGGGGACCCCGACGTAGACGTACTGGTCGGTCGACTCGTTGCCGGAAACGTTGTGGTTCGAGATCGTGGTCCCGAACAGCACGAAGTTCACGTACTCATCCGGCGTCGAATTGACCGGTAGGGTGAGCGTGAGCGATCCGCTCGGGCTCGCCCCCAGGGACTTCCAGTAGTTCCCCGAGAAGAACGGGGTGAAGGTGGCGACGCCGGCGACGGTCGCGTAGTAGCCCGCGTAGAGGGTGACGTTCGTCACCTGGTTGTAGAGCGCCGAGTTCGCATCGGCCAGGACCTGCCAGGAGAGCGTGAAGGTCTGGCCCGGCAGGGTCACGTACGGGTAGGGCAGGTTGCTCCAGAGGTCCACGTAGTAGACGACGACCTGGATCGTCATGTTGTCCCAGCCGCCCAGCGGGGACTCGACCGAGAGGGTCCAGAGGCCGCCATAGGGAAGCGAAGTGGGGAACGTGTACTGGACCGCGTGCTCCCAGGAGTCGTACGCGCCCGACACGTTGCTGAGGGGCACCTCGGCGTGGAAGGCGGGCGCGCCGACTCCGTCGCGGGTGGCGTTGGTCCCGTCGGTCAGCGTGACGTTCGCGAACAGGTCGTAGGGGGCCGAGCCGTATTCCTGGACCTCGAAGTAGAGCGAGCCGTAGCCCTGCTCGCCCGGATAGAAGTAGTACTCCTCGTACCCATAGCCGTTGACGGGGATGATGGCGATCCCGGTCACCAGATCCGGCCGGACCCCCGAACTCGGGGCGGCGACCACGGCCGGTGTAGAGGCCCCCGCATGGCTCAAGGGGGCGGCGACCAGCAGGGCCGAGGCAATCATCAGTACGGCGAGCGCTACTGCCCACAGTCGGCGAAGCATGCTCCTTTCGTGGAAGGTCCTGGTATAAGCAAGTAACGGTGCCGGGGAAGATTTCTCGAGAGAGGGCGGACGGACCCCCGGGCCCGGACCGGCGGGTCGCGACCGCCTTTTTAGGTCTCCGCGGGTAAGGGCATCGGACCATGAGCGAGATCCTGCCCGGCATCCACCTGATCGACGGTATCGACCCCGACCCGGAGTTCTCGACGCACGTCTATCTGTTGAAGGACAAGGGTCCGACCTGGACGATCATCGACACCGGGCTCCCCGGGGCTCACGAAACGATCGAGAAGTACCTCGAGAAGATCCACGTCGAGCGTTCGGCGGTCAAGAAGATCCTCCTGACCCACCTGCACCGCGACCACACGGGGTCGCTCAAGCAGCTGGCCCA
The DNA here is from genome assembly GCA_030043405.1 of Thermoplasmata archaeon. Classification (GTDB taxonomy): domain Archaea; phylum Thermoplasmatota; class Thermoplasmata; order Lutacidiplasmatales; family UBA184; genus Lutacidiplasma. The sequence continues at coordinate 5,561 of JASHXS010000220.1, forward strand.
CTCGACCGGCGCGCGGACCTTCGCGCACTGGATCGAGGCAGAGTACATCGCCGAGCGACCGAAGTACGAGGGACCGGGGATGCCTCCGGCGGAGCCATTCCGAGTGGACGAGGTGCTGAAGGACGGCGACGAAGTGGACGCCGCGGGGGGCCTCATCGCGTACCACACCCCGGGTCACACCCCCGGGCACACCGCGTTCTATCACCCGGAGCGCAAGCTACTCTTCTCCGGCGACCTCTTCTTTGGCGAGGGGACGGCCGCCACCCTGACGCCGCCGAACTTCACGCTGGACAGCCCGACGGCCCGCATCTCGGCCCGCCGGATGAGCCAGCTCTCCATCGACTCGTTGATGAGCTACCACGGGGGGCCTCTCCTCAAGCACGGGGGGGCCGCGGTCCGCAAGTTGGTGGAGTCGTTCTAGGGTTTCGAAGGACGCCGGCGATGGGGGCCCCGCCGGGGTCCGCCGTACTGGTGGCAGTGGGACTGGCCAGATTTGAACTGGCGTCTCGGAGTCCCGAACCCCGAAGGATGGACCAAGCTACCCCACAGTCCCAGACGAGGGTCGCCCACTGTCCCACGCTATATGAACGTGCGCCCGGGTGGAGCGGAGCGGGCCCGTCGCCGGGCGCCGTCGGCCTCGCACGAACGGGCCGGGATCGCGGCGCCGCACGTTTTGAGCCCCCTCCGTCATCGGGGGTGGTCGAGCCCATGGACCGTCAGCGCATCTCGAGCGGGGCGCCCTGGGAGTCCCGAGTGGGCTACTCCCGAGCCGTCCGCGTCGGCCGGTTCGTTTGGGTGGCGGGGACCACGGCAGTCGGGCCGGACGGGCGGGTCGTCGGCGGCGGCGACCCGTACCGCCAGACCGTGGAGGCGCTCCGGATCGTGGAGCGCGCCCTCGCGACGGCCGGCGCCTCGATGGAGGACGTGGTGCGGACGCGGATGTTCGTGACGGACATCGGGCGCTGGGAGGAGTACGGCCGGGCGCACGGCGAACGGTTCGGGGCCATCCGGCCCGCCGCGACCATGGTCGAAGTTCGGCGGCTCGTCGACCCGGAGTTGCTGGTCGAGGTCGAGGTCGATGCGTACATCGCGCCGCGAGCGGCCGCCCGGCCCCATGCCCGTCGTCGCGGTCGGCCCCGGTCCACCCGAGCGCGCCGTCTGGGCCGTTCGGAAAGCCTTTAGTCCGCGACGCCGGAGCGGGAAGCCGTGGACGACGCGCTGGACCCCATCCTCATCCAGGTCACGGTCCCGCTCCCGATTCCGATGATCTTCGCGGCGTTCACCGACCCCAAACAGATCACCGGTTGGCTCGCTGACGCCGCGGAAGTGGAGCCGAAGGTCGGCGGGGTGTACCGCCTCGGCTGGAAGGAGCCCGTCGCCTTCGAGAGCCGGGGTCAGGTGCGCGAGATCACCCCCGACCTCGACATCGGCTTCTCGTGGGCGTCGCCGCCCGAGTTCGCCTCGCTGATGAACCAACCCGCCCTGCAGACGGACGTCTATGTCCGGTTACAGGAGTCCCCGGAGGGCATCGACATCACCCTGGAGCACCGGGGATGGGGGAGTGGGGCGGCCTGGGAGGACGCCCGGTCGTGGCACTTCCACCTCTGGGACGACCGGCTGCACCGGCTCAAGGACTACCTACTGAAAGCGGCCTACGGCTGAGCCGGGGCCGCACCCACGGGGCCCGGGTTGTAGTGTCGGCAGGCGGAT
>JASHXS010000221.1 GCA_030043405.1 Thermoplasmata archaeon
ATCGGCGGATTCCCGATCATCGAGGAGGTCTTCCGCCTGAACGGGGTCGGACGGATCCTGGCCCTGTCCGTGCTCCAGCCGTACGACTTCGGTCTGATCTTCGGCTCTACGATCCTGTTCACCCTGATCGTGGTCGTCGCCAACATCATCGTCGACATCGTCTACGCCCTCCTGGACCCCCGAGTTCGCTTGGGGTAGCCCCTCCCGCGAGGACGCCGCCCGCCGCCGCGGGTCGACGGGTTCGGGCGATTCGGTATATCCCCCCCACCGGCCTCGCATCGGCGACCGCCTCGTCCGGGCGAACGGCCGCGCGACCATGCGGATGTGGGTGTACCTGGTCCGTCGCCTCATCCTCGTCCTGCCGGTCCTGATCGGCACGATGACCATCACGTTCGTACTGGTGAGCGGGGTCCCGACGCCCCAGCGATTCCTCTCCTACTGCGGGCCGCCACCGCGGCACGGAGGCGCGGCCGCCACCGCCGAGTACCAAGACCACTGCGCGAAGATCCTCGGGCTGAACCAGCCGATCTACGTCCAGTGGGGCGTGTACATGTTCAACACGCTCACCTTCCAGTGGGGCCACGCCGAGAACGATACGGCGGCCGTCAGCGCGCTCCCTTTCATCCAAGGCCAGCCGGTGGTCACGATCCTGGGCTGGCTCCTTCCGTACACTCTCGAGCTGGGCACGCTGGCGCTCTTCCTGATCCTCGTGATCGCCCTGCCTCTCGGCCGGATCTCGGCCGTCCATCGCAACCGGCCGGTCGACCAGGCGGCGCGGGTGATGTCGTTCTCCGGCTATGCGATCCCGTCGTATCTGCTCGGGGCGCTCGGACTGATCGCCGCCGTCCTTGTCCTGTCGAACCTCCACTGGTACGGCTGCGGGGGCCCCTTCACGGAAGTGTACGGCTCCTGGCCGCCGGCCAACTGCATCGCCGGCAGCGTGCCCTCGAACCTCGGGTATCCTCCCTGGCTTCGGTTCGGGGTCGTCTCCACCCCGACCGGATTCCCGACCATCGACGCGGCCTTGCACGGCCAGTACGCAGTCGCGCTCGACACCGTGGTGCGGATCCTGATCCCGGCGTTCGTCGTGGCGTACGGGGCGATCGCGGTCCTCTTGCGATTCGTTCGGAACAGCATGTTGGAGGTGATGAACCTCGACTTTGTCCGCACGGCGCGGGCGCAAGGGGTGCCGGAGAGCACCGTCATGAAGCGTCATGCCGGCCGGAACTCGCTCAACGTGACGGTGACGGTCCTCGGCCTCACGTTCGCGGGATTCATCGGGGGCTTCCCGATCGTCGAGGAGGTCTTCGGCCTCGACGGGGTCGGACGCATCCTCGCCGTCTCCGTCCTGGCGCCGTACGACTACGGTCTCATCTTCGGCTCCACCATCCTGTTCACCTGGCTGGTGGTGATCGCGAACATCGTGGTCGACGTGGTGTACGGGTGGCTCGACCCCCGGGTGCGCCTGGGGTGAGCGCGCGGGGCAAGGGGCTTTGAAGGGGGCTCGTTAGGCCTCGCGAGGCCGATCGTGCCGACCCAGACGAAGTATGGGGTCACCCTCGAGCGGAACGCGCCCGTCCAGCTGTACCCGTTCACGCGGTTCTTCCGCGGGTTCGAGAAGAACCTCGCTGTCCGCTCCCTCTTTGGTTCGAAGACGGCCCAGGTCCTACGGGCCCAGCGGGTCGAATTCTTCGGGGCGCGCTTCGGCTACATGGGCACCAGCGATGTGGACGGTCACCTGCTGATCAGCACCAACCACCTGCGTCGCAGTGACTTCCGCACGATCTACCTGGACCTGGTCCATGAACTCTGCCACGTCAAACAATTCCGGGCGGGACGGCCCTTGTTCTACCCGAAACTGAGCTACGTGGACGCGCCGTCCGAGATCGAGGCGTACCGGTTCACGGTGGACGAGGGTCGTCGGCTCGGGATGTCCGACGCCGAACTGCGGGAGTACCTCAAGGTCGAATGGATCTCGCCCGCGGAGCATCTCCGGCTCGCTCGCCGCTGTGGCGTCGCGCCTCGTCGGGCCCGGCGGCGGGCGACCCGTTCCCGGCGCTGACGCGGCCCACCGCAGGGTCTAAGGGTCCGGGGCCGATGACCCGGCCGAGGGGCCCATGGTCCAGAAAATCAGCGAAGTGGTCGGCACATCGACAGAAGGGTTCGCCAAGGCGGCGGAGAACGCCGTCACCACGGCGGCCAAGACGGTCCGGAACCTGAAGTGGTTCCGCGTGACCGAGATGGAGGGCGTCGTGAAGAACCAGAAGGTCGCCGAATACCACGTGACGGTGAAGCTGTACTTCGACCTCGACTAGCGCCCGACCGCGGGCCCCCCCGGGGGTCCCGCTACGTCATCGGGACGGCGTGCTTGGGAGCGTGGAACCGCTTCGGGGGTTCCCACAGCTCGACCCGGTTCCCGTCCGGGTCGGTGACCCAGGCGAATCGACCGAACGGAGTCGCCTGGACCGGTTCGACCGGGGCCCCTCGGCGAGTCAGGAGGGCTACCACCGCGTCGAGGTCGGTGACGCGATAGTTGACCATCGCGGTCGCCCGGGTCTTCCCCCAGTACGGCGACTTCGAGGCCATCGCGCTCCAGAGGGTCAGTCCCCGGGTCCGAGAACCGGGCCGGGAAGCCCAGGTAAACGACGCCATCCCGCCCTCGACGGGGACCCCGAGGCAGTCTCGGTACCAGCGACTCAGTTTCTTGGGGTTGGGGGAGCGAAGGAAGACGCCACCGACTCCCGTTACCCGCCCCGCCTCCTTACGCTTCGCGGCCATGGTCCGACTCCTGACGGGATGAACCGGCACCCCCATAGCTCCGTCGGGAGATCGGCGAACGCTCCCGGGGACGCTTCCCGGCCCGAAGCCGAGCGGAGGTTCAGACCGTCCGCTCCCCGAACACCCGCTCGTCGAACCGCTCGAAACCGAACTTGGCGTTGATGGCCAGCATGGCCTGGTTGAGGCTGTCGTTCGACGTGTCGATGCTCTCGACTCCGGAGGCGCGCGCGTACTCCACGGCCCGACGCTTCAGCTCGGTGGCGATCCCGCGACCCCGGACCTCCCGGCGGGTACCGGTGAATCCTTGGTGCAGTGCGGAGGGCTGGCCCGGCACCCTCCTCAGATACGAATGTCCCACGTACCGGTCCTCGCGTTTGGCGAGGAAGTATGCCTCCGGCACCAGGTTCGGGTGGTGGAGCTCGGAGTCGACGAACTGCTCCCGGGAGATGGGCGTGTACACGCCGAGCCGAGGTTCGTCGGCACCGGTCTCCACGTGCAGGTCGTAAAGCCGGTCGACGACGTCCGGACGGCCGAGGTCCTCCTGAGCGAGCGTGGAGAAGGACAGGCCCTCCGCTTCGAGCGCTCGGGTCCGGTCGGGCAGTCGGACCGCCCGGTCGATCGCCAGCCGGGAGCTCCAGCCGCGTCGCCGTTCGACGAATCCTTGGCGCTGCAGGAACTCGACCGACCGGGGGGCGTCACCCGCGCGGTGGCCCAGAGCCGCGTCGCCCCGACCTCGAGGAGCTTCTGATTGAGGTGCGTCGCGAGCGATCGCCCCAAACCGAGCCGCTGGTGATCGGGCTCGACCGCGACGTCGACTTCGAAGGTGGTCGGCTCGAAACTCTCCGGAGTATGGCGGAGATAGCCGAACGCGACGGCCCGTCCGCTCGGTCGATGCTCGACGGCCCACTTGAGATGGACCAGCGGCGGCGGGTAGAACGTGGCCTCGAAGTGACGGAGCTGATCGGCCCGGTACCCGCGATGGGGCTCGAGGAGATTCCAGACCCGAGCCTCGTCGTCGAAATCCCGTTCCTGGAATTCGCGAAGCCGATACGGTTCAGGGAGCATCTCCCCAACCCAGCCCTACCGGAGGGAAACAGCTTCCCTGGGCCGGGCCCGTCCACCGTGGGGGCCCTCGGAGGAGCGGCGTGGTGACGAGGACACCCCTCCTTGAGGTCCGCCAGAGGGGGAGATCGTCGCCGCTAGGTTCGCGCCTCGAGGTAGTCCGCCACGCTGGGAATCGAGCGCAGCGGCATCGGCTCGTTCACGGGAACTTGGGTTCCCGTCGGGGCCTTTTCACAGACCATGTTGCCGTCCTTCCACCGAGCGAATTCGGTCGCCCGAACGTCGAAGACGAAATCGAACGCCATCCGCCCATCTCCCGGAGGCCCGACGGACGTAACGATGGGCAACACCCCCGAACGCAGCATGGCGTCCACGATGCGTCGGACTCCCGCCAGGTCGCGGGGGTAGTGGGCCCGGACCAGGTCGCTGTTGGCCACGACCAGCGCCGGCCGGGCCGGTGCGGCGCCGACCCGACTCACCGCGTCCTGGACCGGGGACGGTAGCCGGAGGAATTCGGTCAGCTCGTCGATCGCCGGCCCGGGTTCGTCCGAACGGACGACGCTCCACAGCGCCACGTTCGCCACTCCGTCTTCGGGTTCGGCCTCGGAGACCGGGACGTGCAACAGGTGGTCGGCCGGGACCCAGCCGAGTTCGCCCGGTCCCGGGACCTCGGGCGTGTGACTTCGGTCCCGAATGTCGACCCACATCGGGTTGGGGTCGTTGGCTCGCGCCAGGGCGAACGCGACGCGGAGGACCGCCGCCCGAGATGGGCCGTACACGAAGGTGCCCCACGGCCCACCCCCGATGGCGCGCGGATCGAACGCGGGGGGTGCGCCGGATGGGTGCGGCACGACTCCCGTAACGGGGGACACGGGGCATAAACCTACCCGGAGCGCCGGGCCCCCCTCTCCGAGGTCAGGCTTGGCGTCCGCGCGCGATTCCGGGGAAGTAGGCATCCCGGATGCGGGTCAGGTGGTCGCGAGCGGCCGCCCGGGTCGTCGTCGGGCCGGTCGGCTCGGCGGGACGCCCCGAGGCCCGGGCCTCGTGCGCCAGCGCGCCCCCCAGGAGGTCCGTTTCTAGCGGGGAAAGCGGACGGTCGAACTCCTCCGCGAGTCGCTCGAGACGACTCAACGGGAGGGGCGGGACCAAGGGCCACGTCGCGGCAGGGCGAGGCGCCGAGGCGTCCAGGCGCGGACCCACATCGGCCGCGGCAGCGTCCCGGGCGGTGAGGGGCGGACCGAGGGACCATCGCTCCCGGAGGGTCCGGATCACGGAGGCGTG
>JASHXS010000027.1 GCA_030043405.1 Thermoplasmata archaeon
TGACCGGCGTATTGAGGAGGGTCCCCTGCCCCCCGTCGGCCAACGAGTTGTTGATGTAGAACCACACGAAGATCGGGCTGGCGTATCCCGTCTGGTTGTCGGTACCTTGCACGTAGGTGAAGGTCGAGGCAGAGAAGGTGAACACCCCGGCCGAACTCCCCGTCTGCCGTTCGGGCGTGCTGCTGTTGGTGTAGACCCAGTCATACGAATACGACGCCGATTCGGTGCCGTTGGCGGCCACGGCCGTCACGCCGACGGTCCCGTTCGTGAAGGTGGCCTCCGTGTAACCGGCGTAGTCACCGAAGCCCCCGTTCAGGATCGTGGACTCCGTGTAGGCGAACCGGTCCCCGACCTGGGGAATGTAGTGCCCGCCGGGGGACGCTGCGGGGATGGCGAACGCGAGGACCGCGACGGCGAGGAATACGACGAGCGTCCTCACCCGCCGAATCCCCCCATCACGCTGACGTGAGCCGGGTGGACGCCGCCGACCCCGCTGAAGGTGGAGAAGTAGACGGCATGGGCGACGATGCCCGGCATGAAGAAGAACCGGGGACCGTAGAGGTAGCCGCCGCCCACGGGCGCCGGGGGCGCCGCCGTCGCCGTCGTGTCGAGGTGCCCGATCGTCTCGTCCCGGATGCCGTGGAGGAGCCGAACGGCGAGGGTGATGAGCTCCGGCTCGGACATCGGACCCGCTCGTCGCCCGACGACCTCGTACGCCTGCTCGACCAGGTGCAAGGTTTCGTTCGCCTCCAGGGTGGGGATGGCGGCGAGGATCGCGGAGGCGACCAGCGGGAACTGGAGGTACTGCCCCATCCCGCGCGTCAGGATCGCGAGCTTCGTGTCGAGCCCCTGCACCGGCAACTCCGACACGGTGAGGAAGGAACTCGCGAGCTCGACGTCCTCGGACGGCTGGAATCCCCACCCCGCGAACATCGCTCGCAATGTCTGGAACTTCTGCTGCAGATCGGGGAGGGGCCGGTTGACGATGGCGAGGAGGGCGGCGGATTCGTACGACCGGGTCAAGGCGAGGAACGGGGCCAGATTGGCGGTGGCGAACGTCCCGTCCGCCCGTTGGCCCAGGAGGAGCATGGCGGCCACCCCGAGCGAGGAGTCCTTCGGCACGCCCAGGTGACGAACATCGTGGTCCAGCTGCTCGATCGCCGGGAGGCTCTGCTCCAAGGGGCGGGGCACGGACGTGAGGATCTCGGCGGCCAACAGTCGATTCTCTTCGTTGTGGGCGAGCCGACCGAGGGCCTGCCAGCCCGCCACGAGGGCTTCGCTCCCCTCGGCGACATTAGGCGTCAGCTTCGCGAGCCCGATGGAGAGCGCCCAGACCGCCGAACGGTCGTACGAGCCCAGGGGCCCCGCGAGTCCGGCCGCGTACTGCGCCGCGCGGTCGGCCAGTTCGTTCAGCTCGCGGTCGACCTGTTGGACCTGTTGGATGTACGTCGTAAACGGGAGGTCGGAGACGCGGTACAGTCGGACGGCCATCTCCCGGAGCTGGACCTGCCCCGCCCCGGTCAGCGCGACGTACCCACCCGCACATGGGACGAGCGTGTCGAGGAGGGACTTCTGGGCGAGCAGCTGGTTGAACTGCTGCTCCCGGGCGGATAGCTCGGTGTCTAGGTTCCGCAGCGACGCCGTGTCCTGCGCCTCTTTCGACAGGGCCGCGTCCTTGGTGGCCGCCCCTTCGAAGTGGAAACGGATGGAGTGGGTGCGGTCGCTCTCCTCGTCCACCGACTGTACGAGCTGGGCGCGCTCCTGCTCCTCCTGGCTCAAGGTGCCCTGTACGGCCCCGAGCGAGGCGACCTGTTGCTGGAGCGCGAGGTACTGGTCCGCGCCCAGGACCTGAAGGAGCTGGAGTTGCTGGAGTGATGCGAGATCCTCGGGCGACAGGGTCGTCGAGATCGCTCGGTTGCGAACGGAGGTCAGGAAGTCGTAGACCGTCTGAGAGTTCGTCATCCTAGTCTTGGACCGCCGGGAAGGTCAGATGCAGGTCCGGTTCATCAGCGTTGTTCCGGATGTCGAAGACCAGGTCGTGGTCCGAGCCCCGCAGACGGACGAAGCGGTCGCTTCGAAGGGCCCGGCGGAGCACCGTCGCGAAGTGGGCCCGCCGGTCGGGACGGACCTGGAAGCGGCGCTGACGCTCCGCCTCGATCTGTTCGTATCCGAAGGTCATCTCGTAGAGCGAGCGGTAGACCTGGTCCTCGAGCTTCTCCCGGACGGCCGCGCGCTCGACCGTGACCTCCTCGATGCCTTCGAGGTCCACGAAAAAGACCGTTCCGTCCGGAGCCAGGACCGCGTCCTTGTCCAGCCAGACATCGTGGAAGTCGAGCCCGGAATACGTCGTGCCCCCGGCCCGAGACTCGAGGGTCCGGGCGAACAGCGTGAGGAGCGCGACCGTGCTGGCCAGATAATTCACCTCAAACTCGAGGGCGCGCGGGTCGGAGTCCACCCCGAACAGGTCGAACAGATGGCGCGCTCCCGCGCCGAGGGTCGTTCTCGCGTGGAAGTACACCCGCACGTTCGACGGCACCAGCCGGATCTCCTGGACCATCGCGCCCTCGTACCGGCGGTACCAGTGGATCGAGCGGAGCTGCTCCTCGAGGTCGGCGGGCAGGGAGCAGACCTTCAGCACCGGGGCGATCCGAAAGCCACGGAGGGTGGTCAGGTCGGCGCGCTCGGAGAGTTGGAGCGCGATCAAGGCGTGCTCGAGGCCCTGGCCGCCGTACGGAGAGCCGCGGAGCCAACGCTCGCCGGTGATCATCCGGTCCGACCGGCTGGGGGGTCGCGACCGCAGCCGCTGCTGCAGGCTTGGGTCGACGGTCAGTTCGGCGGCGTTCCATCGGTCCAGGGGACGCCAGGAGTACGGGTCGATCGAGGACCCGATCCCCTTGACCGAGAGGAAGAACTCCTGACCATCGAGCGTGACCACCGGGTCGGGCCGCACCGCCCCTCGATTGTCGTCCTCGACGAACGTGTGCACCCCCAGCACGGGTGAGGACACCAGCTCGTCCATCGGGGCGGGCAGGAAGACCCGGTCGAGGTCGGCGAGCCCAAATCGCTCGAAGTGCCGGTTGGTCCGACTCCGGGCGGCGAAGGACCGAAGTTCCAGCGGCGTACCGGTCAGCCGCACTGCGACCTCACCCCCTCCGTTTCGCCCCGGCGCCCGGACGGCATTCGACGGCGTCGAGGTTCATGTGGCTCCCGCCGAGAAGCGGCCGGAGTCCGGCGGCCGGGGGTTTGAGCCTATCGTACCTACCGCCACGCCGACGCGATTATGTAGACCGCCCCGTTCGGACGCCGATGGCCGGGCAGTTCTGTCCCAAGTGCGGTGGCCAAAACCCGGTGGGGGCGGCTTTCTGCCAGTATTGCGGTTCTCCCATGCCCTCGGCAGGGGCCCCCTTACCCGCGGGAGGGCCGCCCCTTCCCCCGGTCCCGGGCGCCGGTGCCGGGCCGGCTTACCAACCGTACGCCCAGCCCGCCTCCCCACAACCGCGGCGACGCTCCCTCGGCCGGATCGTCGTGCTCGTCGTAGTCGTGATCCTCGTGATCGGGATCTTGGCGTTCCTTCTCCTGCCCTACAACACGCCCATGGTGAACGTGACGGAGATGGTCTTCGTGTCGTCCGACAACACCTGCGGACTCGGGGGCGCGATCTACGATGGGTTCAGCACCAACACGAGCCAGCCGGTGGAGCTCGAGTTCACGCTCAACAACAGCAACGCAACGCAAGCCCAGTGCAAGATCAACACGATCACGACCAATACCTCGGGATTCCAGATCGTCAACGTCTCGCCGCTGCCCTTGGTCATCCCCGCGAACCAGTCGGAGGACTGGACTTTCACCGTGAATGTCCCCGGCAGCGCCTACAACGGGCCCCTCTACCTAATCGTCACTTGATAGTGGGCGGCGGCCGTCCGGCCGACCCGTTAGGCGTGCGAGATGGGGTGGGTGTGGCCGCCCGACAGGCCGGGAGCCTCCAGGGCCGCCGCCGTCACCAGTTTGGCCGCGACCGTGATGGCGCTCACCGCTTCGTTGGCTCCGGCCTTGCGCAACTTCACTACGTTCCCCGGGACGGTCGCAACCGCGACGATCCGAAGCCCGGCCGCGATCCCTCGGGCCGTGATCACCGTCAGTAGATTCTCGGCATCGGAGTCGTCCGCGGCCACCAGGGCCCGGGCGCGCGCGATGCCGACGGCCCGCAGGTCCTCCTCGGACGAGGATTCGCCGAGTTGGGTCGCGAACCCCTCGCCCCGCAGCCGCTCGACCGCCGTGGCGTCCGGGACGAGCAGGACCGACTGAATGCCCTCGGCGCGAAGGACTTCGGCAGCGGCGCGGGCCGTCGTGGACTCGCCGCAGACGATGACGTGCTGACGAAGCTCCTCCATTTGCGCCCGCTGGAGCCGCTGCGCGATGCGTTCGAGCCGACGCTCGAGGAACGGCTGAAAGAGGACCACGACGGCCGATAAGAACGTTCCCACGCCGAGCAGGATCAGCACGACGACGAACGAGCGCGCCCCGTCCGACAGCGGGCTGTACTCGGACCCGTTCGTCGAGATCGTGGCCACGGTGAAGTACAGGGCTTCGGGCCACCCTCGGATCGGCGGCACGAACTGGTCGCCCAGGTAGCGGGCGCCGACCATCCCGAAGAGCAGCGAGAGGATCGCGGCGACTACGACCATCAGCTGGGTCGACGCGGGGCCGGTGACGGCCCCTCGGTAAAACCCTCCTCGAAAAGGGAAGATCAGGACGACGAGCCCCGTGGCCGCGGCGGCGGAGGCGAGCGAGAAGACATTCGGGCTCAGGACCGCGATGAGGATCGTGAACGCGGGCGCGAGCAGCGAGAAGAACCAGGCGACCGCACTCTGCTCCTCCACCCGGAATGCGAGGGCGACCAGCAGGACGCCCATGAGCGCATCGAAGGGCGGGTCGTATCCCGAGAGCGAGTCCCGGTAAAAGTCGGGGATGATGAGGAAGGCCGAGAGGAAGCCCATGGCGAGGAGAAAGAGTCCCGTGCCCGCCGTGGCCAGGGCGAGGGTGGATCCCTTGTCCGAACCCTTCGGCCGGGCGCGCCCCCCCCGCGAGTTCGGAGTTCCTTCCTGGGCCGACGCGACGTCCACCAGCGGTCGGAAGCCGACCGTCTAGAAAAACGCGCCGCGACCCGCGCGGGGTGGCACCGCGCGAAACTGTCGCACGACGACGCGCGCAGTGTTCGAGTTGCCACAACCTATATGGCCTCGGTCCCGCCAGAAATCAGGTCGCCACTCCCATGAGCAGCCCTCGGGTCGCCCGAACCTCTTCGTTGGCCATCGGCGCACTTCCCGCGGTCCTCCTCGCCGCCGTGGTACTGGCCTCGGCGCTCCTTCTCGCGGTGCCGTCCACCTCCGCGCCCGCGCTGCCCCGTCCATTGGCCCACCCGCCCCTCGAGATCACCTCGTCGCCGGCGAACTCCCCCTCGCGCCTGGCGCCGGCGGCCGCCTTTACGCTCAGCGTCGCCGGGGTCACGCCGGCCGCGATCAGTCTGAGCTGGACCAACCCCGGTAGTGCCTTCTTCCGTAGCTATACCCTGGAAGAGTCCGCGTCGAGCTCCACCGGCCCCTGGACGGCGGTTGGCCAAACGACCACGGACACCACGTTGAGCCTGGCGGCGGCCGGGCTGGCCCCCGGCGGGACGTACTGGTGGGAAGTGGTGGACAGCTACGGTCTGCTGACCGCGAGTACCGAGGACAGCAATGTCGTCGAACAGACGCAGCCCGCGGTCGCCTTCCTGAACTCCTCCGGAGTGACGTCGACCAGCGCCACGCTCTCTTGGACCAACAACGCCTCGTACGGGGGTCTCGTCGGCTTCGTCAGTTACACCCTCTACGAGGCGGTCGGGAACGGCAGCGCGGGTCCCGTCGTCACGTTGACGAGCGCCTCCACGCGGAGCGACCTGGTCAGCGACCTGACGTCCGGGACCGGCTACACCTTCTACCTCATCACGGACGACTGCACGGCGGGGTGTGGGACGGGGACGCCGACGGTGAGCGCCACCCAGTCCAACTCGGCCCCGGTGGGCGTCGCCCTCCCGTTGGCGGTCACGATCTCCGCTCGTCAGAGTACGGTGGACGTCGGCGAGCTCGCGTACTTCACGTGCACCCCGTCCGGCGGCGTGTATCCGTACGCGTTCGAGTGGAACTTCGGTAACGGAACGTTCGTCAACGGGAGCAGCAGCGTGAGTCAGCCCTTCAGCGCGGTCGGTTCGCCGGTGGTCACGTGCAAGGTGACCGACGCGAGTTCGTCCAGCGCAGAGGATGCCACGACGGTCACGGTCAACTCCGCCCCGGTGCTATCGGCGGCCGAGAATCGAACCGCCGCCGACGTGGGCCAGCCCGTGGGCTTCACCTGCTCCGTGACCGGCGGGACGGCTCCCGTTTCGCTCGGCTGGGCGTTCGGCGATGGGGTCAGCTTCGTCGGCGGGGTAACGTCCCATACGTATGCCACCGCCGACCAGTACGTCGCCGTCTGCTCCGGCATGGACGGCGCCGGGGTTCCCGTCCTCGGGTCGGTCAGCCTCACGGTGAGTCCCGTGCTCGACGTGAACGTGAGCGCGAGCCTCGGCCTGGTCGCCCCGTTCGCCCCGGTGTATCTCAACGCGACCGCCACCAATGGTTCGGGGACGTACCTGTACTACAACTGGAGTCTCGGCGACGTCGGCACCGCCCACGGTGCGTCGGTGCTCACCGAATTCACGGATGCCGGCACCTGGCATCCGTACGTGGTGGTCACGGACTCGAACGGGGCCACCGTCCGTGCCGAGACCACGGTGGTCGTCAGCGCGATTGCCGTCCAGCTGGGGGCAGTCCCATCCTCGGTCGTGAGGGGGACATCCGTGAGCTTCACCGCTTCCGCCAGCGGTGGAGCGGGAGGGCCCTACAACTACACGTGGAACTTCGGCAACGCGACGTACGGGTACGGGCCCTTGGTCGCCCACGTCTTTGGCAGTGACGGCTCCTACCCCGTCAACCTTACGGTTCGGGACGCCCACGGAGGGGTGGTCGAACAGTTCGTCGGCACGGTCGCCGTGACGGCCCCGCCTCCGCCGGCACCGGTCCTCTCGGGAGACTTCGCGTGGATCGTACTCTTGGTCGGTCTCCTGCTGGCGCTGCTCGTCGCCGCGCTGGCCTACCGGTACCACCGCTCGAGGGAGGAATCCTCCCACGGACGGGTCGTGGGATGGGTACCGCCGACCGGGCCCAGCCGGACGGTCAGCGGGATGAAAGTCTGCGGGTACTGCCAAGCCCACAACTTACCGATCCGACGGACCTGCAGCGCGTGCGGGAAGCCGCTTCCCCGGGCGCCGAGTCCGTAGGACCACCGCGCCGGTCCTCGGTCGGCCGGTCGCGCCCGACGGCAGGTCTGATAAGCCGACGTGACTGGCTCCCCACGACGGTTTTCCCTTCTGCGCCGGTGCGGGGGGTGCCCGGCGTTCCGATGAGCGAACCTGAATCCCCTCGCCGCCCGAAGTCCTTCCAAGATCTCCCACTGCATCCCAAGCTGCGGGCGGGTGTCGCGGAGATGGGGTACCGCGAGCCGACGCCGATCCAGGAGGGGACGATTCCCGACGCGGTCCAGGGCCGGGACATGATCGGGACGGCGCAGACCGGGACCGGCAAGACGGCGGCGTTCCTGTTGCCGATCCTCGAGCGCCTGATGTCCCGCCCGCCGGGGCGGATCTACGCGCTCGTGCTGACGCCGACTCGGGAGCTGGCCCTCCAAGCCGAAAGCTTCCTTCGCCAGCTGGGCCGACACACGTCGCTACGCGGCGCCGCGGTCTACGGCGGGGTGGGGATGGAGGCCCAGGAGCGCGCCCTCCGCGGCGGGGCCGAGATCATCATCGCGACCCCCGGACGGCTGCTCGATCACATGCAGCGAGGGTACGTCGACTTCCGGAGCCTGGAGGTGTTCGTGCTCGACGAGGCCGACCGGATGCTCGACATGGGGTTCCTCCCGGACGTGCGGCGGATCCATGACCGCCTCCCCCGCCAGCGCCAGACGTTGCTCTTCTCCGCGACCATGCCCCCCGAAATCATCCGACTCTCCCGGGATTTCCTGCGGGACCCCCGGATGGTGCACGTCGCCGAGCAGACGGTGGCGGCCGTCGGGGTGACCCACCTGGCGATCGCGGCCCCCATGAACCAGAAGTCCGCCCTGCTGGCGCGACTGCTGGAGGACCAGACCATGAAGAGCGTCCTCGTTTTCGTCCGCACGAAGCGGCGGGCCGACCGCCTCGTCCACGACCTGCTCCGGGCCCGCGTCTCCGCGGGCGTGATCCACGGCAACAAGAGCCAGAACCAGCGCGTCCGGGCCCTCGAGGGCTTCCGGCGCGGCGAGCACCGCGTCCTGGTCGCGACGGATATCGCGGCCCGTGGGGTCGACGTCGAAGGCGTCTCCCACGTCGTGAACTTCGACGTTCCGCACGAGTCCGAGACGTACGTCCATCGAGTCGGGCGGACGGCGCGCGCCCAGCGTCGCGGCGACGCGATCACCCTGCTCGCGCCTGAGGAGGAGACCGACTTCCGGCAGATCGAGCGATTTCTCGGGGAGGAGATCCCCCGCACCCGGATGCCGGGCTGGGATTACTCGGCCCTGCCGCCGCCGCCGGCCGGTGGGGGCGGCTCCCGCCCGATGGGTGGGGGTGGCGGAGGCGGCCGCGGACACGGCCGGCGGGATACTCCCCGGCGTGGAAGGCCGCGCAACGAAGGACGGGGCCCCCCACCGGCGGGCACTCGCCGTCGGGCGCAGAACTGGCGGTACTGACCCCTCCCCGAACTCGAGACAAAGGGAGTTAGACCGGTGTCACCGGTCCGGCATCGAGGACGGAGGCCGTGACGACCAATCTTCGGATCAGTCTGACGATCCTCTCGATCGGTCTGGCGATCGAGGGGGCGGCGGAGCTGTATACGTGGCTCACGCCGGGTTCCGACCATGCGAACCTCAGCGTGCTGTTCCTCCTGCCCACCGTGCTCACCCTGATCGGCCTGATCTTCGTGTGGGTGGGCCGTCACGAATGGAGCGAGCTGCACCGGGAGCGGACGCGGCAAGCCGGGCGGATCTTCGCCCTGAGCCTCTTGGGCGGCTTCATCGCCGGAGCCGAGCTGGCGGTCCTGGTCGTCTACCCGTCCATCGGTAC
>JASHXS010000028.1 GCA_030043405.1 Thermoplasmata archaeon
CGGGAGGCCGAGCGGACGACTATCCCGCGCTCGCGGAGCCCGCGGGTCACCTCTTCGTACCGGAACGCGCGGACGGCCGCGTGCCGACTCAGCCGTCGGCCGGCGCCGTGGCAGGAGGAGCCGAAGGAGCGCTCCATCGAGGTCGGGAGTCCCGCCAGCACGTAGCTGGCGGTCCCCATGTCCCCCGGGATCAGCACGGGCTGGCCAAACGGACGGTACGGCGCGGGCACCTCGTCACGCCCCGCCGGAAAGGCTCGCGTCGCCCCCTTGCGGTGGACCAGCACCGGCTTCGACCCTCCGTCGACCTGGTGCGTCTCCACCTTGGCGATGTTGTGGGCGATGTCGTAGACGACCGACAGGTCGAGCTCCTCCTCGGACCGGCCGAAGACGCTGGTGAAGGCCCGGCGGACCCCGTGCGTGATGGCCTGTCGATTCGCCCACGCAAAGTTCGCCCCGGCGGCCATCGCGCCGAGATACCGGGCCCCGTCGTCGGAATCAATCGGGGCGCACGACAGCTGGCGGTCCACCAGCGTCACGCCTTCCTCTGCCAGGCGACGGTCCATCCGACCGATGAAGTCGGTCGCGACCTGGTGGCCGAGTCCCCGAGAGCCGGTATGGAGCATGACCACGACCCGGTTCGGGACGAGCCCCATCGCATCCGCGAAGGGGGCGTCGAGCACCCGGTCGACCGACTGGACCTCGAGAAAGTGGTTGCCCGATCCCAGCGTGCCGAGCTGCTTCAGGCCGCGCTTCCGCGCGCCGTCGGAGACCTCGGCCGGTACGGCGGACGAGAGGCGCCCCTCCTCTTCCTGGAACGAAAGGTCCTCCGCGCGTCCGAGTCCGTGTTCGACGGCCCACCGAGCTCCGCCGGCCAGCACCTCGTCCATGTCGCTCCGCGAGAGGGGATGCCCTCCGTGGGAACCGACCCCGGAGGGAACCTCGCGGTAGAGACGCTCGATGAGTTCCGCCAACCGGGGTCGGACCTCGTCGACGGTCAGCGACGTCCGGATGAGCCGGACCCCGCAGTTGATGTCGTACCCGATCCCGCCCGGGGAGACGACCCCGTCGGCGAGGTCGAACGCCGCCACCCCTCCCACCGGAAACCCGTACCCGAAGTGGATGTCCGGCATGGCCAGGGCGTGACGCTGAATGCCGGGCAGGGTCGCGACGTTGGCGAGCTGGGCGAGGGAGGGGTCCCCCTCGACGGCCGACAGCAGCGCCGTGTCGGAGAACAGGAGCCCGGGCACGCGCATCCCGGCCTGCTCCGCCGGGTCGATGCGGTAGGTGAACTCGTCCAACTGGACGAGCGCCGGGACCCGCTCCATGGGGCGCGGCCAACTCGGGGGCCTATTAGAGTGGTCCGGCGAGGGCGAACGGCGGGGACGGTGGAGGGACAAAGCCACAAGTAGCGTGGCCCCCATTGCGGGAGCTGTACCGCGATGCTGCTGAGGACGCTGGTCAACCTCGTCAACTTCGGGATCCTCGCCGTGGTCGTGGTGGTCCTGCTCCGGTACCCGGCGGACGCCGGGTCCGCCTTCTACCTGGTCTTGGGATGGATGATCGGGAGCCTGATCCTGATCTACGGCCCGTGGGGCAGCCGCCGCGTAGGCGGAGGACCGGCCCCCGCGCCCGGGGCCCCGACGCGCGACGTGCCACTGCCCGGCGCCCCCGCGCCCCCGCCGCGGACCGCGCTGCCGTTCTGCATCTACTGCGCAGCCCCCCTGCCGGTCGGCGCGACGAAATGTCCGGCGTGCGGCCACGCGACCGTCCACGTTTGAGGAGCGACTCGCGTGAGCAACCCCGGACTCATCGCCCGCGTCCCCCTGTTCCTGATGGCCGTCATCATCGCGGGCGTCACGCTCATCGCCCTCCTGTTCTACGCCGCGGCGACGTACCACGACTTGGGCTACTGGCGGCTGACCTTCTTCGCCCCCTCCGTAGTGCTCGCCGCGTACTACCTGAGCGAGTACCGGAAGCTGCCGTACGAGCCGTGGCATTTCGCCCCCCCGCGCGCGCCTCCGTCGGCGGTCGCCGTGGCGCCGGTCCCGCCCGTGGCGAATGCGGCGGCGGACGAGGAACCGTTCGAGGACCCGGTCGAGGAAGCCGACCGGCTCGAGCAGGAGAAGGCCGGTGAGACCCCCGACGCGTCGTCCTCGGTGCCGGGCCAGACCGAAAGCGGCCGCCCCTAACCGGGCGCGATCTGCATCATCGGCTCCCGGGCCCGGACATTCGAGCCCGCGGAGACCCGGAGGTCCCGCACGACCCCGTCGACCGGGCTCGTCACTTCGTTGCGCATCTTCATCGCTTCCAGCACGAGGAGCACTTGGCCGGCGGTGACGCGGGCACCCTCCGCCACGCGCACCTCGATCACCTTCCCCGGCATGGGCGGTACGACCGGGGTGCCCCCGCGGGTACCGGACGTCGGCGCCGTCGTGGGCGACGGGGCGGCGGGCGTCGGGGGGCTGGCGACCGGCGCGGGCGGATGCGGAGACGACCCGCCCCGCCGCTCGACGGACGCGGGGCCCCGCTCGCCGTTCACGTCCACCAGCCCGGGGGGATCGGGAAAATGCT
>JASHXS010000222.1 GCA_030043405.1 Thermoplasmata archaeon
ACGGCCCGCCTCGTGTCGGGCGAGAGCGAAGAAGGCGAAATGCTATCGAAGGGATTCGGGGGGATCGGCGCGATCCTGCGATACCCTCTCCCCGCCGCACCGAGGCCTCGGCCCCCGGCGGCCTAAGGCGCCAGGGCCGCGCGTCCTACCAGAGGTTGCCGAGCGGGTCGTCGTCGGGCGAGGGCGCCGGTGGTTCATCCGGACCGGAGCGCGCGCCGTTCGCCGGCCCCCCGCCGGGCGGATACAGGGAGGCGTTGGGGTAGGTAGGGGGTGGCATCCGGCGCCGTTCGACTACCACGACCGCGAGCGCCAGGGCGACCGCGGCGAGTACGCCGAGGGCCGCGACCCCGAGCAGTCCGTGGATGGTGCCCGACACGGACGAGCTGGGGCACCCGCTCCCGGTCAACAGGCACGCCTGGGTTTGGGCCGACTGGGCGGCCGACTCCGGCTGGCCCTGAACGGTGGTGGAGGGGGCCGCATCCGGCGTCCCCGTGCCGGCCAGTTCGGTAATGCCGGCCGTGTTCGACGGAACTTGGGTGCTGGCGGGGTCCAGGGTGACCGAGTCGTACTGCCACCGAGAAGCGCCGATCCCGAGGTGTCCCCCGAGCCCGCCGCGGAAGTCCACGTACGACATCTCGGCGGTCGCGGCGCCGGATTCGTTGGCGGACCACGGGTGGCTGGCGCCGAGGAAGAGGTCGGAGGCGACCGGCACGAGGATCACGCCCTCCTCGAGGGCGAACGGGCCCGTCACGCCGAGGGAGACTTCGGGGAAAGGTACGCCGCCCAGCGCCACCGAGTCGGTGCTCGAGTAGGAGCCGGAGAGGTTGACGGCCCCGGAGGCCGAGACGGGGATCGTCCCATTGGCCGCGAGGGACCAGGTGGCCACCCGGCCGCTCACGGCCACGAAGTAGTGGTACGTGGCGAGCGCGTTGGCCGTGAACGAGGCTTCCGAGGTCCAGGACTGCGAGCTGCTCAGGTTGGTCGGAAACAGCCCGAGCGGAGAAGCAAACTGAACGTCGGTAGCCGCACTGACCTCGCCCGCGAGGTAGCTCGAGCGGGCGGCGGGCGAGGCCCCGGCGACCGGTAGATACGACGACATCGACTCGGTCTCGTTCGCGGTCTCGACCGTGCTCGAGTTGAGCAGCGCGTACGCCGGAACCGACCCGCCCGACTCCTGGACGGTGCCGTCATTCTCGAGGTAAGCCGTCGAATTCACGGTCTCGACCAGATGCGCCGATACCCGGACGAAGTAGGTCGGCGCCTTGCACGTCGGAGAGCAGTACTCGACCGCGAACGCCACCCCGGCGGTGCGGCCGGCATTCAGTTCGAACACGGTGCTCGAGAGGTTCGTCTGGGTCAACAGAACCGTGTAGCCGTACGTCGCGTTCCCCACGTAGGGAACTCCGGTGGCCGTGTGCCCCGAAAAACTGACGTTGACCACATTTCCGTAGGCCCACGAGTTCGAGCTACCGGAGGCGGTCGAGAGCGGCGCCGCCGAGGCGATCCCGCTGGGGAGCACAAACACCATGAGCGCGGCCACCACTACCGCTCCGGTCAGCGAGGCCTTACCGGAGCGCAATCTGCCAGGGAATGTCCCCACGGACGACCACCGAGATACTACGATGTGGGGCGCCACACTTAAGCGGGTGTTCCAACCGAAGAATCTCGATTTGGACAGCGTGCTAGGGTGTAGCCGGACGGGGAGGGAACTCGCATGCGAGCCCTGACCGAGTCCGAAGCGAGGGTGATCGCCGTCATGCTGGCCGCTCGCCCGGATCGCGAGCGGGAGCGCCTCCACCAGGTGCAAGTACCCCGCTCCACCTACCACGCGGTCCGCCGTCGCGCCTACGAGGAGTCGTGGCTCCGGGACCGGTACATCCCGCACCCGGTCCCCATTGGTCGGCCCTTTGTGACCTTCATCCTCGTGCGACCCTACGCGGATCGCTTCGAAGAGTTCGCCACGCTCGTGGCCGCGGACCCCGGCAACGTCGCCCTCTGGACCGGCACCCAGGTGGCGCTGGCGATCCTGTTTCAGACCAAGCCCGCCGACGCCAAGCGATGGTCGACCCGGATCGAGCAGCAGCGGCTCGGGGCCAATCCCCTGCTGATCACGGTCCGAGCGGACGGCCCGACGATCCCGGTCTACTTCGATTTCGAGGGGCTCTGGTGCCACCTCGTGGGGCTCCCCGGTACCCTCGCCTACCCCCACGGACTGGGCGGCGAGCTCCCCGAGGCGGAGCTCGCGCCCCCGATGCTGACCTCCCACCGACAGTGGGCGATCTCGGAACTGCTCCAGCGTCCGTTCGCCGGAACGGAGGACGGCCGCGGCTCGCATCTGGTCGGACCTTTCGGACTCCCGTTCGCCCAGCGTCGCATGCTCGCGAAAGGCTGGGTCGACCACCGAACCCTCCTGGACCCGGCCCGGCTCCCGGCGTACCAGGGCAAGAGCCCGGACCAGGTGGTCCTCCTCTCGGGGGCTCCCCGCGCCAACGCCCGGCCGGAGCAGTTGTTCGCGACCTTGACCCGCGAGTGCCGGGTGTTCCCGTTCCTGTTCGTCGTCGGGACGGAGCGCTGGCTCGTCGGGGCCCTCGGCGCGGCGGCGCCCCCCGCCGAGACGCCGGCGTCGAGGCGACCGGTCCTCGCGACGTTCCGAGAGT
>JASHXS010000223.1 GCA_030043405.1 Thermoplasmata archaeon
AGACGCGGTTCGTCGTCGTCCTCGGCATGGGGGGTTCCAGCCTGGCCCCGGATGTCCTCGCCCATGTCTTTGCAGGGCGGCCGGGGTACCCCGAACTTCGCGTGCTCGACAGTACCCACCCCGATTCGGTCCGGGCCCTGACCGAGCAGATCGACCCTGCCCATTCGGTCTTCGTGGTGTCGAGCAAGTCGGGGACCACCACCGAACCCCTGTCCTTCTATCGGCACTTCAAGGCCGCCCTGAGTGGCACCGAGGGGCCCATCGGGGCGCACTTCATCGCCGTCACGGACGCCGGCACGCCGCTCGAACTGCTGGCGAAGGAGGAGGGGTTCCTGGCGGTGTTCCGGGCCCTGGGCACGGTCGGCGGACGCTACTCGGCGTTGACGGACTTCGGGCTCGTCCCCGCGGCGCTCGCCGGCCTCGACGTCGGCGCGCTCCTCGACCGGGCGTGGACGATGTCCCAGGCCTGCGCCGCCTCGGTGCCGGTCGCGGAGAACCCCGGTCTCCGGCTGGGGGCGGTGCTGGGAGAGCTCGGCACCCACGGACGGGACAAGCTCACGTTCTATGCCTCCCCCCGTTTTGCCCCGTTCCCGGACTGGCTGGAGCAGCTGGTCGCGGAGAGCACCGGCAAGATCGGTCGGGGCCTGGTCCCCGTGGTCGACGAGCCCCGCGTCCGCCCGGATCGCTACGGTTCCGATCGACTCTTCGTGGAGATCCAGGCCGACGCGACGCCGGACCCAGCGCTCGCGGCGCACACGGCGGCGCTGGCCGACGCCGGGCACCCGGTGGTGCGGATCCGAGTTCCCGACCCTCTCGATATCGGGCAGGAGTTCTTCCGGTGGGAGCTGGCGGTCGCATCCGCCGGTATGCTGCTCGAGATCGATCCCTTCGACCAGCCCGATGTCGAGCTCGCCAAGGAACTCGCCCGGAAGGCGATGGCCCAGCCCGCGGGGACTCCGAAGGCGACCGTGCCGACGGTGGCCGCCGGCGGCCCCGAGCTCGGACGCGCGGTCCAAGGGTGGGTCGAGCAGTGCCGGCCGGGCGACTACGTCGGGATCCAGGCGTACCTGGCGCCGACGCCGCTGATCTGGGAGGCGCTGACCCGGCTTCGCCGGACGATCCTGGAAGGTCGGCGCGTCGCGACGACCCTCGGCTACGGGCCGCGCTTCCTCCACTCGACCGGCCAACTCCACAAGGGGGGGCCCAACACGGGCCACTTCCTCCAGATCGTCGACACCCCGACCCGCGACCTCGACGTCCCGGGGGCCGGATTCACCTTCGGGGAGCTCATCCAGGCCCAGGCGCTCGGGGACTACCAAGCGCTGATCCAGAAGCAGCGACGGGTCCTGCGGGTCGACCTCGGCTCGGACGTGTCGGGCGGCCTTCGCCGCCTCGAGGACGCTCTCCATGGCTAAGGTTTCGCTCCTCCTCTGGGACGTGGGCGGCGTGCTGCTGACCAACGCCTGGGACCACGCGGAGCGGAGGGCGGCCGCGGCGGAGTTCCACCTCGACCCGCTCGAATTGGAACGACGCCACGCCGAGGTGGATGCCGCGTTCGAAGCGGGACAGATGGACCTGGCCGGCTACCTCTCGGCGACGGTCTTCTACTCGCCTCGTTCGTTCACGCCGGACGCGTTCTACCGGGCCATGCAGCGGGGCTCCCAAGGGTACGAGCCCGCGCTCGCCTGCGCGCGGTCGCTCCGCGCCGGCGGCCAGTACGTCATGGCCGCGCTGAACAACGAGTCGCGGAAGTTGAATGAGTTCCGGGCGACGAAATTCCACTTGTGCGACATCTTCCATCTCTTCCTGAGTTCCTGTTACACGGGTCGCCGCAAGCCCGACCCCGGCGCCTACCAGTATGCGCTCCAGGTCACCCAACGTACCCCCGACGAGGCCCTCTTCCTCGACGATCGGCGCGAGAACGTCGAGGCCGCCGACCGGCTCGGACTGCGGACCCTCTGGGTACGCGACCCGGCGCGGCTCCCGGAGGAACTCGCGGCCCAGGGGATCGTCGCGGGGTGAGGAGGAAATCGATGCAACTCGGAATGGTGGGACTCGGCAAGATGGGTGGGAACATGACGGTGCGGCTCGTCCGGGGCGGGCACCAGGTCGTCGGGTTCGCGCGCAATCCGGCCGTCGTCGCCTCGGTGGTTCAGCAGGGGGCCGCCGGGGCGTCGTCGCTGGCCGACCTGGTCCGGCAGTTGACTCCCCCTCGCGTCGTCTGGCTCATGCTCCCGTCCGGCGACACCGTCGATCAGACACTCGCGCAGCTCCGACCCCTGCTCGCCGCGGGCGACCTGGTGGTGGACGGTGGGAATTCGTACTACCGGGACAGCCTTCGCCGGTCGGCGCTCGTGACGGGCTGGGGTCTGCGTTTCGTGGATGTGGGCACCAGCGGCGGGATCTGGGGCCTGGAGCAAGGGTACTCCATGATGGTGGGCGGAACCCCGGAGGACGTGGAGCGGATCCGGCCGGTCCTCGAGACGCTCGCACCCGGGCCCCAGCAGGGGTGGGGACGCGTCGGGCCGGTGGGCTCCGGGCACTTCGTGAAGATGGTCCACAACGGCATCGAGTACGGCCTGATGCAGGCGTACGCCGAGGGGTTCGCCGTCCTGCAGGGCAAGACCGACTTTGGGCTCGACCTCCACCAGGTCGCGGAGATCTGGCGGTACGGGAGCGTCGTCCGTTCCTGGCTGCTGGAGCTCACCGAGCAGGCGCTGGCGGAGAACCCGACCCTGAAAGGGATCGAGCCGTGGGTGGCCGACTCGGGGGAGGGCCGATGGACGGTGGCGGAAGCCTTGGAACTGAACATCCCGGCCCCGATCATCACCCTCGCGCTCCAGCAACGACTCCGCTCGCGGGAAGTGGACCCCTTCATGGAACGCCTGTTGGCGATGATGCGGAACAAGTTCGGTGGTCATGAAGTGAAACGGGAGAGCTGAGGATGTCCGACCCGCCCGCCGAGCCACACGTCTTCGTGGTGCTGGGTGCGACGGGCGACCTCATGCAGCGGAAACTGCTGCTCGCGCTGTACCACCTGCACCGTCAGGGCCGCTTTCCCCCGGGGAGCGCGATCCTGGGAGTGGCCCGCCACGCGCTGGACGACCCGAGCTTCCGGGAGACGTGCGCCCGCTCGCTGGTCGCCGAGCAGGCCGGGCCCTTGGACGACGTGCGCCGCTTCTGCGATGAGATGCTGTTCTACTTTGGCCTCGGGCCGGACACCTCGGAGAGTTACCAGGGCCTGAGCGCTCGGCTGCAGCAGCTCGAGCAAGCCCGCCGCCTGCCGGGGAACCGCATCCTGTACCTGGCCCTGCCCCTGGACGCCGTCGGGCCCACGATCGAGAAGCTCGGGGGCGCCGGCCTCCACCGCGCCGCCGGCTGGACGCGCGTCGTCGTCGAAAAACCGTTCGGCCGGGACCTCGCCTCCGCCCAGGCCCTGAACGGGGTCGTCCACCGGTTCTTCGACGAGAGCCAGGTCTACCGGATCGACCATTACCTCGGCAAGGAGACCGTGCAGAACCTGCTCGTCTTCCGACTGGCCAATGCCTTCGTCGAGTCCGACTGGAACCGGGACCGCGTGGAGCGGGTGGAGATCACGGTGGCCGAGTCCATCGGCGTCGAGGAACGAGCCGAGTACTACGACGCCTCCGGTGCCCTGCGGGACATGATCCAGAACCACGTGACCCAGATCCTGTCGCTCGTCGCGATGGAACCGCCGGCGCGGGGGAGTGTGGACGCGATCCGCGACGAGAAGGTGAAGGTGCTCCGCAGCGCCAATCCGATCGGCCCGGACGACGTCGTCCGGGGCCAGTACACCCGCGGGACGGTCGGCGGGCGGGCGGTGCCGGCCTACCGGGACGCGGACGGCGTGCCGCCCGCGTCGGACACCGAAACCTACGTCGCGCTGCGGCTGAAGTTCGCCAACTGGCGATGGCAGGACGTTCCGTTCTTCCTTCGCACAGGGAAGTGCCTCCCGGCGAAGTCGACCCGGGTGGTCGTGACCTTCCGGGCGCCTCCCGTGTCGTTCTTCCAGAGCGAGACGGAGTACGCGATGAACCCCGACCAGGTCACTCTCTTGATCCAGCCCGAAGAGGGCGTCGAGATCTCGTTCGAGATCAAGGTGCCGGGGCGGGGGATGCGGGTCCAGACGCACCGGATGAAATTCCACTACGCGGACGTCTTCGGCGTGCTCCCGGATGGCTACGAGACCCTGGTGTTCGACGTGATGCTGGGCGACCCCAGCCTGTTCGTCCGTTCGGACGAGGTGGAGGAGTCCTGGCGGCTCTATTCGAACATCCTCGAGCACCCACCACCGGTGACGTTCTATCCGGCCGGACCCGAGGGGCCCGCCGAGGCGAACCGGCTGACGCAGGAATGGGGCCAGCGGTGGACCACCGGTTAGCCCCACGGGTCGACGTCTATCCGGACCTCGCGCGGGCGACGTCCGCCGTGGCACGCCACCTCTTCCGGCGGGCGCTCGAAGCGACCCGGCGCCGGGGGCGATTCCGCTGGGTCGTTTCCGGGGGCCACACGCCCGAGCCGCTGTATCGCCTGTTGGCCGGCCGCTACCGGGGTCGGTTCCCGTGGGCGGGGACCGAGCTGTTCTTCGGAGACGAGCGGGC
>JASHXS010000224.1 GCA_030043405.1 Thermoplasmata archaeon
CAAACCTACCACTATCGCGGGCCCATACGCCTGAAGCGTCAGGGAAGGTCCGAGCTTGTCCCGGGCGTACGCCTCCGCGTCGGGTCCCGCATCAAATGTCCGGACCGGGACTTGTTCGGCGCGCAGTTGAGGGTCTGACAACCCGATCGTTTTGGAGAGGCACGTTCGTTCTTAGGAGTTCTGTCACAGAACATTGGTTCGAGTCTGGTGACCCCCAGCTCCTCATGCAGGCGATGGAAGGTCTTTGATGTAGGATCCGGCGGCGGCGGCCGAAAGGCCGAATCGCGCTCTAAGGGTCGGCCGCCGCGCTTGTGTCGAGTCGATAAGGGGCAGAGGATTGGTTGCCCGTCTGTCTGCAAACGGCCCGACTGAGACCAGTCGCAATCCCATCGGGAAGGAAAGGGGGCCTCCTCAGAGCTTGACCTGCAATCGAGTGAGCCGGTGGCAGTCGAGCCGCAGGGCCCGTTTGCCTGCCGAGGATGAGGCGTGTGGCCGGGTGAGAACCCCGAGGGGTGGTGCGGCTCCCCGGCGTGCCACTTACACCGAATCGTTCCGGCGACCATCAAGACTGCAGGGGACTGAAGTCTTGGGCGAAGCCGCCAGAGAGGATTGAACTCCCGACCTGCTGATTACAAATCAGCCGCTCTACCGCTGAGCTATGGCGGCGCGCCGCGCAGGAAACTGGACCGAGGGGTGTTTAAAGAATTGGGCGCGTCGACCGACCGGGCCCGACAACGCGAATGGCTGTGGTCGCCGCCGCTCACACTGGGTTGTTCGAGTGATGGGACTCTCCGGAGTTTCCCGGATGGAGGCCCTGGAGATCGGCGGCTCGCGCTAGGCTTAACAGCCGGAACCCATCCAGCGTAAAGTGAGCGGGGCCGCGGATGTGCCAAAGACGGAGGCTGCCCTGCTCCTCGACCTACCACCGACCAACCAGCCGGGGGCGTTCCCCCGTGAGTTGCTGCCGGGCGGCGAACGGGTGCTGTTCGAGACTCGACCTGGCCTCTGGGGGCTTTACGGGGGCCGTCTAGTACTGTTCGGAGTGATCATCCTATTCTTCGTGGCCGTCGCCGCCGCCGCCCCGTCGAGTCTGATCGTGGGCTTTGCCATCGTCTTGATTCCCGTCGTTCTGCCGGTCATCTACTGGGTGCTGGTGTGGAAGGCCACGGCCTACGCGCTCACCGACCGGCGAGTGTTGCTGGTCACCGGGGCTCGGCGCGGAACCTTCGTGGATGCCACCTACGCCCAGGTGCAGAATCTGCAGCTCGAGCCGGGCAGCGGGGGAGGACTCAAGTTCGACGCAACCCCCCCACAGGCTCCTCATACTCTGATCGGGACGCGAAAGTTCTCGAAGAAGATCTACTGGAAGGCCCTGCCGGACGCCGGGCGCGTGCAGAGCTTCGTCCAAGAAGCGTTCGCCCTCCACGAACGCGAATCCGCCCAGGCCGGATTGCGTGACGCGCTGATCGCACGGATGACCGAAAACCGGTTTCCGTGCGCGTACTGCCGAACCTTGGTTGATATCCGTACGGTCGACTTCGCGTCGCCGAAGTGCCCGAGCTGTGGGGCGCCGCTCACGGTGCCCGCCTAGGAGAAGGACGAGACATGTCGGGAAGGGGTGGAGTTCCGACGGGGGAGCCGATCCAATGGGTGGAGTCGGGACGCGGGCTGGCCGGGGCCAATCGGACCCGCACGTTGCCCGCCTTGGTCATCCTGATGGTCTTCGTCGTGCTGTTCCTCGCGATCGCACTGGCGAATGGCGGAAACCGCGCCGCCCTCGCCGTCCCACTCATCGAGATCGTGGTGTTCATCGCGGTGTTCGGGCTCGTCTGGTATAACGCCAACAATCGAGCCACGCGTTCCATTGGCGTTTGGCGGGGGGGCGTCGTCCTTCGCCGGCGCTCGGGCGATACCAACTTCGGCTGGAATCAGATCCAGCCGGGCCTGAACCCGCTCCCACGCGGCGGCGTCTGGTTCCAGTCGGTGACGGAAGGTAGCCAGACCACGGTGGGCGGGTTCCAAGCGACCCGCGACCAAGCCCGTGCGATCATCTTGAGCCCTTTCGCCCCCCCGTGGGTACTTTCGGCCACGGTCGCGTTCGCCCTAGGGGTGCCGGCCCAGAGAACTCCGGGGCCCCCGGGACCCTCGCCACCCTATTCAGGGACGCCTCCCCCACCTCCGCCGCCCGCGCCGCCCCTCGTCCCGGCCGGTGCTCCGATCGCCTCGACAGCAGCCGCTAACCCCCCCATCTTTTCGGCGCCGACTGCCTATTCGGCGCCGCCAATCTATGTCCCTTCCGCCGCGCCGCTCCCGAGCAGTCGCCCCGCGGGTCCGCCGCCCGGTACGGTGGCGTGTCCCCGATGCGGCCAATTCAACCCGATCGGCCGGACCGCGTTCTGCCAGGCGTGTGGTCAGCGACTGCCTCGCGCGGTTTGAGCCGCCGGTTCACGGGCTCGGCCGGTTCTAGCCTCGCCTGACGCATAGGGTCTTAGACGACCTCGGAGTGCCGTCGAACGATGCCACCGCCCCGGGGGGAACCTCGTGAGGTGCGAGCGCCTCGTGGCCCTACCTTGAACTGCCGCGGCTGGCCTCAAGAGGCCGCCCTTCGGCTACTGATGAACAACCTCGACCCGGAAGTGGCTCGCGACCCGGATCACCTTGTGGTTTACGGTGGAAGGGGCAAGGCGGCGAGGAGCTGGGTGGATTTCGACCGCATCGTCGACGCCCTCCAAGATCTAGGATCGACCGAGACCCTCCTGGTCCAATCCGGACGGGCCGTCGGTGTCTTCCCGACCCACGCCGACGCACCCCGTGTTCTGATCGCGAACGCGAACCTCGTACCACGCTGGGCAACCGAGGAGGTGTTCTGGGACCTCGAGGCGAAGGGTCTCACCATGTACGGTCAGATGACCGCCGGCAGTTGGATCTACATCGGCACCCAGGGAATCCTCCAAGGCACCTACGAGACCCTCGCGTCCCTCGCTCGCTTGGAATTCGGCGCACCGGACCTGGTGGGACGATGGATGCTGTCGAGTGGGCTGGGAGAGATGGGCGGCGCGCAGCCGCTCGCCGTGACGATGCTCGGCGGGGTGGCACTCATCGTCGACGTGGACGCCCGCGCCCTGCAGCGTCGCCTGGACAAGCGGTACCTAGACGTCCGGGCAACCGACCTGGACGACGCGCTGCGGCGCGTCCATGAGGCGGTCGTCGCTCGCCGCCCGCTATCCGTCGGCCTGGAGGCCAACGCCGCCGACGTCTACCCCGAGATCGCCCGAAAGCACCTCCGGCCCGACGTCGTGAGCGACCAGACGGCCGCCCACGACTTGCGGGTGGGCTACATCCCTCAGGGTCTCAGCGTGGCCGCG
>JASHXS010000225.1 GCA_030043405.1 Thermoplasmata archaeon
TGGACGGCTCGGGTCGACCCGTAGTAGGCGCTCAGGTCCTGGACGGACATCTTGGCCGAGTCGGCCGCGTTGGAGAGGGCCATCTCAGCCGCCTCGCATCTTCTTCGTCATTCGGTCCAGCACCAGTCGGGAGACCACGCTGAGGGCCAGCACGAGGAGGATAAGGAAAAGACCGGCCCCCCAGGCCAGGGTCACCCAGTTCTTGTACGGCGACGTCGCGAACGTGAACATCCAGATCGGGACCGCGGCCACCTGTTGGTTGAATCCGCGGAAACCGTAGAGCCCCCCGCCGTCCACGATCAACAGGGCCGCCGCATCCCCCAGCGCCCGGGCGAACGCGAGGAGGACACCGGTGAGCACCCCGGGCAGGGCCGCGACCAGCACGATGCGAATCGAAGTCTTCCAGCGGGAAATGCCCAGCGCCAGCGCCGCCTCCCGAACCGAGTTCGGCACGACCCGGAGCGCCTCTTCCGTCGTCCTCGTGACGATCGGCACCATGATGATCGAGAGGGCGAGGCCGCCAGCGAGAGCACTGAAGGAGATCGTCGGGTCGTAGATGACGAGGAGCGCGTAGATGAACACCCCGGCGACGATCGCCGGTACCCCGGCCAAGACATCCGCCGCCATGCCGATGGCCCGGGCCCAGGGGCGGTGCGCTCCGTACTCCACGGCGAAGATCGCCGCCCCGATCCCGAGAGGGACCGAGATGAGCGACGCGATCCCCATCATGATGAACGAGCCCTGGATAGCGGGGGCGATGCCGCCCTGCTGGCAGGTCGCGCCCGGATGGGGGGAACAGGGGTACGGGATCCCTTGCGTGAAGAAGGCGACGTTGAAGACCGACCCGCCGAGCACGGCGGCCTCGTAGATCACCGCCGCGAGCGGTACGAGGATCGCGACGATCGCGAGACCGCTCAGCACGGTCATGCTGTGGCTGAAGATCTTCCGTCGGAGGGCGCGGTCGAACTTCATTCCAACCCCGCGGTGCCGCTGCGCTGGAATCGCGCGAGGATGACGCGGCCGATGATGGTGACCGCCAGGGTGATGACGAGCAGGACCAGGGCCGCTTCGATCAGGGCGGGAAGTTCGAGCGGGGTCGCCTGCTCGAAGAAGTCGTTGGCCAGGAGGCTGGTGATCGTCTGGCCCTGCGAGAACAGGGAGGTGGGGATGGCGCTCTTGTTGCCGATCACGAGGGTCACGGCCATCGTCTCCCCGAGGGCGCGACCGAGGCCGAGGGTCACGCCGGCGACGATGCCGCTACGGGCGTAGGGGACGACGGCCCGGCGCGTGACCTCCCAGTCGGTGGCGCCGAGGCTGATGGCGGCCTCCTTCTGGCTGAGCGGGACCGCCGCCATGGAGTCCCGGCTGACCGCGGTAATGGTGGGAATGGCCATGATCGAAAGGACGACGCTGGCGGTGAGCACATCCAGTCCGATGGGGGTGCCACCGAACCATCCGGTCCAGCCGAGATACTCCTTCAGCAGCGGCTCGACATCGACCCGCATGATCGGCACGAGGACGATCAGGCCCCAGAACCCGTAGATGATCGAGGGAACGCTCGCGAGCAGCTCGATGACCTGACCCACGGGCCGGCGCATCCACTGGGGCGCCTGCTGGGTGAGGAAGATCGCCGCCCCCAGGGAGAGAGGGACGGCGATGAGCAGTGCGAGACCGCTCGTCAGTAGTGTGCCCACTGCGAACGGAACGACCCCGTACACCCCGCCGGTCGGGTTCCAGATCTGAGTGTAGAGGAAGCTGAATCCGAGGAGCTTGATCGTGGGCTGGGCCTTGTAGTAGAGGACCGCGACGAAGGCGACGAGCAGGCCGATGACGCCTGCGGCCCCGAGGCCCGTGAGAACCAGAAAGATACGGTCCCCCCACTTCGCGGCCCGGAGCCGGGCGCGCGAGGCGGGGGGAGGGAAGGGGTTCCCGAGACTCATCCGACGGTTACCCGGGGGTGGCTCGGGTCGGTCGCTCCGTTACCCAGTCGGGCTGATCCCGGTCGGCACGCACACGGGGATCTTCGCCCCGTTGTACGTCAGCGCCGCGATGGCCGACGCGTCGAACGCGCTGACCGCGGCGGGGAGGGGGACGTAGTAGAGGCCTGCCGAGAACAACTGACCACCCGATTCGTTGACCATCCACGCCGCGAAGTCCACCAGGTTCTCCGCATCCACCATCGAGAACGACGACCCATAGGCCGCGCCCAAGTCGGTGTAGAGGAAGATGTAGGTGAACGTCGCGAGGGGGTAGTCACCGGCGCCGGGGGCGTTCAACACCGAGACGTTGTACCAGTCCCCGGTGGGGGCCGGCAGCGTCGGGTTGGCGTCCTTGATCGCCGAAGCGATGTTCGAGACGTTGGCCAGGATGTAGTTCCCCGAGGGGTTCTCGACCGCGCCGTAGGCGACGGAGTTGGTCAGCGCGTAGTTGATGTCGACGTAACCGATGGAGTCCGGGGTGCTCTGGACCGTGGCCGTCACACCGGAGTTACCCTTCGCGCCGATCCCCGTCGGCCAGTTGACCGTCGTGCCAAAGCCGACCGTGGACTTCCAGGTGGCATTCTCGTCGGACAGCCAACTGGACCAGACGAACGTGGTGCCGCTCCCGTCCGACCGGTGAACGACCTGGATCGTCGCGCTGGGCAGCGTGACGCCCGGGTTGATCGCCTGCAGGGCGCTGTTGTTCCAGTTCGTGATGTCGCCGAGGTAGATCCCGGCGAGCACCGCGCCGTCGAACTTGAGCGTGTGGGAGACCGCGAGGTTGTAGATGGGGACGGCCGCGCCCGCCGACTCGGGAATCGTGATGACTCCCGGCGAGGGGATGGCCGCGCGCTGCGCGGGGTTCAGCGGGGCGTCCGAGGCTCCGTAGTCCACGCTCTTCGAGGTGATGTCGGTGATACCGGCACCGCTCCCGACGGAGGCGTAGTTCACGGTGCTAGCCGTGTAGGCCAACGACCAGGCGATCATCAATGGCGCGACCAGGGTGGAGCCCGCCCCCGAGAGGGTCTGCGACGCTGGGAGGGTGCATCCGGAGGTCGACGTGGAAGGGCTCGACGTCTTGAACCAGCCGAGGGCGTACCCACCGGCCACGATCAGGACGACGACCACGACAACGGCGACCACGGCATACAAGCCGGTCCGGCTCTGCCCCTTGCGTTGGATCGTCTCGGTCGGCGGAGGGCTGCTGCTGCTCGAGTTCTGCATTTCTCTTCGTTCTCCTTGTGTCTCCGTTTCCTTTCGTTCGAGTCGTTCGCGGCGCTACCCCTCCCGGTTCGGGACCCGAGGTAGCGACTGGAAGCCGGGCCGTCGGGGTGATGCGCTCGAGCCGCCTCCCCCTCGGGGAGACGAGACTTGGCCCTCTCGAGCCCGCCCGCCGATGGTCATGCGGCGAACCATCGAGGTTAGTGATTTATAGGAATCGAGTTTAGAATACATAGTTCACCATAGTGCCACGGTTGCGATGGGTTGGCGGCGGTCCCGGACGGGCTCGGGACCCCTGTATATCCCCGGGCGGGGTGGGCGGGCCACGACCCACTGGCTGGTCCGATTCGGGTACGATGGCCGCGGCTTCGCCGGCTGGGCCCGCCAGCCCGGAGAGCGCACGGTCGAAGGGGAGATCGACCGCGGGATCGCCCGATTTCGGGCGCCGATCTCCCGGGCCCCGTTTCGGGTGGCCAGCCGCACGGACCGCGGGGTCAGCGCCGTGGGGAACGCTCTGGTTGTCGACAGCGAGCTATCCGGCCCAGCGCTGCTGCGATCCCTCAACGGCGTCGCCCCCGAGCTCTTCTTCACGCGGGCGACCGAGGTGGCAGAGTCCTTCCGGGTCCGTCACGCCGACCGTCGGGTGTACCGCTACTTCGAGCCGTCGCCCGCGACGGAATTGGACCGCTGGCGAAAGGCGACGGGCGTGATCCCGAGCCAGATCGATGTTCGGTCCTTCGGCCGAGCGATTCCACCCAGCCACCCCCAGTGGCGCCCGATCGAGGCGGTTACCGTCGAGGCGGCCGGCCCGGGACTCGTCCTCGAGTTCCGGGCCCCGTCGTTTGTATGGGGGATGGTCCGCAAACTGATGGCCGCCCTCCGGGCGGTCGCGAGCGACCGCCTCGCCCTGGCGGAGTTCGAGAGTGCGCTGGCGGGCCGCCGTCGCTTGATGCTGCCGATGGCTGAACCGGAACCCTTGATCCTCTGGGACGTCGACTTTCCGGTGGAGTGGACGCACCAGTGGAGAGGCGTCACCCGATACCAAGCGGCCTGGTGGTCTGCGGCCCGGGCCGAGGTGCAGTCCCGGGCTCGCGTCGTGGATGCGTTGGCGTCCGTGGCCGTACCGGACCCGTCGTAAGAGTTCAGCCGACGCGTTCCCAGCGCTCGAGCTTCTGGACGGTGGCGAGCGTGGACCCACGCTGGATCTCCTCGCGGACCCGGTTCTCGTGCTCGAGGACATCCAGGGAACGATTCGCGATCTCCTGGGCC
>JASHXS010000226.1 GCA_030043405.1 Thermoplasmata archaeon
GCCTGCTCGCGGTGCTCCGGACGCAGGGGAAGGACGTCACCCGCCTCCTGGGGGACCTCCACGCCGCCGAGCGGGCGTACCGTGACGGCCGCCGGGCCGAAGCGACCGAGCGGGTGGAGCGGCTGCTCGGAGAACTGGAACGGTCCCCGCCCTCCGGCCCGCCCGCTCCGACATCTTAAGTCGGAGGCGGCACCTGACCGCGTCGATGGTTCCGCGCTTCGGAACGTTCTCGATCGTCGCCCACGAGCCGGACACGAAGAGCTGGGGCGTCGCGGTCCAGTCGAAGTTCATCGCCGTCGGCTCGGCCGTTCCGTGGGCCCGGGCCGGCGTGGGCGCGATCGCGACGCAGGCGGCCGCCAACCTGAGCTGGGGTCTGGAAGGTCTGGCTCTCCTCAAAGAGGGCCTGAATGCCGCGGAGGTCGTCCGGCGACTGGTCGCCGCCGACCCGGAGCGCGACACCCGACAGCTCGGGGTGGTCGACGCGAAGGGGGACAGCGCGGCCTTCACGGGTTCGAAATGCCTGGACTGGGCCGGCCACGAGGTCGGCACCGGGTTCGCCTGCCAGGGGAACATCCTGTTCGGTTCCGCCGTCGTCCGCGGAATGGCCCGCGCCTACGAGTCGACGCCCGGGGACATCGCGGACCGGCTGCTCGCGGCGCTCGCCGCCGGCCAACGGGAGGGAGGGGACCGTCGCGGCCAGCAGGCGGCGGCCCTGCTGATCGTCCGGGAGGGAGCCGGGTACCTGGGGGGCAACGACCGTTGGGTCGACATCCGCGTGGACGACCATCCCGCCCCCATCGAGGAGCTCCGTCGCATCTTCCGCGTGTACGACCTGATCATGCTCAACCGCGAGGACCCGAAATCCCTCCTGCCGATCAAGGGGGAGGTCGCCCTCGGCGTCCAGCACGACCTGGCCATCCTCGGCTACTACTCGGGGCGGCTCACGGGGACGTGGGACCCGACGGGCCGGGCCGCGTACACCCGGTTCCTCAGCGAACACAACTTCGAGAGCAAGCAGCGGGGCGACGACACCATCTGGCCGTCCGTGCGCGCCTACCTCAAGGAACGCGCGGACGTGGAGGTCGCTCGACGGACCGGCACGGCTCCGATCGTCTCGGACGCCTTGAGCCGGGGACCGGGGGGCCAGCCGAAACAGGGGGGAGGCGAATCCCCGACCGGGCCGAAGAAGGCGAAGGCGTCCAAGTAACCGTCGTGGCCCGCCGGACGTGCGCGTCGGCGGAGGAAGCGGAACGTCTGCGTCGGGCGCTCGCGGTGGACACCCCCGAGTTCGTGACGCTCGCCGTCGAGGGGACGGACCTCACCCTCCGCACGTCGGCCCCGTCGGCCCGCAGCGTACGGGCGACCCTCGAGGATCTCATCGCCTGCCTGCAGGCCGCCGAACGGGCCCTGCCGCCGACGTAGGAGCCGGCCCGCGTGACCGAGGGGGTGCCCGCACCGCCGCCCACCGGCCCGTCCGTGGCTCGGTACGCGCTCGCGACGATCGCGACCGTGCTGGCCATCGGCAGCCAGTACTTCCTGCCGCAGCTCGTGGTCGCGGTCCGGCCGGTGTACACGAGCCTCCTGGGCGACCTCCTCGTGGTCTACGGGATCCCCATTCTGGCGTTCCTCGGGCTGGTCGGGACCGGCCCGCTTCGGCACTGGAACCAGCACAACGGTCTCGCCGCCCTCGAAGGGCTCCGCTGGTACGGCGCGCTCACGCTCGTGAGCCTGGTCGTGATCGTCGCGCTGACGGTCGTCTACCTCGCCCTCGATCCGTCCGCCCTGAACCTGCTGAGTCGGACCAATCCGGCCCTGGCGCAGGCGATGGGCGATCCCTGGTTCTTCGTCGGCCTCTCCTTCCTCATCGGCGCCGTGGAGGAGACGATCTTCCGCGGGTGGATCTTTGGGTTCTGGGTCGCCCGGAGCCGGAGCTGGGTCGTTCCGGCCGCCTGGACCAGCCTCCTGTTCGCGGGGGTGCACCTGTACTACGGGACGACGTACGGGATCGTCGCCCCGCTCATCTTCCCCTCGCTCTTCTTCATCGGGTTCGCCTTCGCGGCGACGTTCCGGGCCACCGGGGGCAACCTGGTCGTGATCGCCCTCCTGCACGGCCTCTTCGACGCCTCCGCCTACCTGACCTTGGTCAACGAGGACGGCGGGCTCGCACTCCGGTACCTCGTGGTGTTCGTGGGGATCGTCCTGTTCCTCCTCCTGTGGGTCCGACGCCCGGGCTCGCCCTGGCGTCCGCTGGGCTCCGTGGAGGCCGCGACGACCGCGGCCGCCGGTCCCTACTCCGTGGGCGAGCGGATCAACTCGACCCAGAATCCGTCGGGCCCCTCGTAGTAGGCGAGGGCCACCTGCCCGCGGTCCTTGATCTGGTCGACCAGTTTTCCACCGGCTCGGCGCAGGCGCTTCCCCGCCGCCGAAAGGTCGCTCACGCGGACCCCGATGTGGTCGATCCCCTCGCCGGCCACGAACGGCCGGTAGAAGCGGCTGCCCGGCGGGTACCAGTTGAGCTCCAGGTGCTGGTGCGAAACCGGGTCGTGGAGAAGGACCCAGATTCCGCCGTGGGACATCTTGCCCCGGCTCTTCTCGACCAGTCCGAGGCCCTTGGTGAAGAACCGCATCGCGGGGGCGATCTTCGTGACCCGGATACCGACGTAGTCGACGTACATGCGCGGCCGAGCCAGCGGCCCCCGATAATCCTTGGGCGCATGGTCCCCGCTAGCATCATGTAACGAGGCCGGGTGGGCCCGCCCATGCTCCCTCCCGACTCCGAGGTGCGGTCGGCCTTGGCCCGGGCGCGCACGATCGCGGTCGTGGGCCTGTCCGACAATCCGGATCGGGACTCCCACTCGGTGGCGCAGTACCTCCAGCGGAGCGGGTATCGGATCGTGCCCGTCAATCCGACCCTACGGGAGGCGCTCGGAGAGCCCGCGTACCCGTCGCTCTCCGCGGTGCCCGCGCCGATCCATATCGACATCGCCGACGTCTTTCGGCGCTCCGACCAGGTCCCCCCCATCGTGGAGGAGGCGCTGGCCCGCCCGATTCCCGTCATCTGGATGCAGCTCGGCGTGGAGAGTCCGGCGGCGGCCCGACAGGCCCGGGCGGCCGGAGCAACGGTCGTCGAGAACCGCTGCATCCGCACGGAGCATCAACGTCTTGGCATCCCGAGGAGAGCCCCGGAGAGCTGAAGTTCACCATGTCGGACGCCACGCTGCCTCCGCGACCGCCCCCTCCCGCCGCACCTCCGACTCCGTCCGGGTCCGCCACGCCCGCTCCCGCGGCCAAGGCGGCGGCCCCCCCTCCGCCCCCAAAGCCCCCCCGGTCCGGGGAGCTGCGGGACGTGGGGGTCGTCCGGCGGGACTCGGTCCACGCCATGCGCTGGACGACACGCGGCGTCGTCAAGGTGCTCGGGGATGCCGATGTCGGGGAGGCCCGACTGACGGGCCCCACCGCCGTCGGCGGTGCGCTCACGGCCGACACGTTGCGGGCCGACGGGGGCCTCGACTGTGCGGCGGCGATCGATGTGGTCGGTACCCTCCGCTCCAGCGGCGGGCTCCGCGCCCGCGGACCCCTCCACGCCGGCGACCTCGAGGTGCGGGGACTGCTGCACGTCCAGGGGGATGTGAGGGTGGATCGAGGCGCCACGGTACGCGGGCAACTGAACGCGTCGTCCGTCCAGGCGACCGCCGTGGTGCTCGACGGCACGGCGGAGGTCGGCGGTCGGATCGGGGCCCACCGCGTGGACCTCACGTTCCGCGACGCCTCCGAAGTCGGTTCGATCGTAGGATCGTCGGTGCGGTTGGGAGTGCGTCCCCCGAACCCGTTGGAGCTCGTGCTCGGCCGTTCCTTGGCCGTGAAGGTCCTCCACGTCGAGGCCGATACCGTGACGGTCGAGGGGGTCGACGTCCGCTTCATCCGGTCGCCGGCGATCACGCTGGGACGGAACGCGCACGTCACCGAGTATGAGGGCACGATCCTCCAGCGCCACCCGAGCGCCCGGGTCGGTCCGGAGTCCCGCAGCCCGCCGCCGCACGGACTCTCGCGATAGCCTCCCGCCGGTCTGTTTTATCCGCTGTCGTTCCGTCGGAACGTCCCATGCCCCCCGAAGAGACGGGACTCACCGCACCGTCGGCCCACGCGATCCAGGCGCGGGTGACCGCCTACTGGGAGGCCGCGGGCGTGGTCACCCGGGCCCTCGAGACCCCCGCGACCGGGGAGATCTTCCGCTTCACGGAGGGCCCGCCGACGGCGAACGGCCCCCCGCACCTCGGTCATCTTGCCGCCCGCACGTTCAAGGACCTGCAGCTCCGGTACCACCGGATGCTGGGGGACCGGGTCCTCACCTCGAAGGCGGGCTGGGACTGCCACGGCCTGGGCGTCGAGATCGAGATCGAGAAGCGGAACGGACTCCGCTCGAAGAAGGAGATCGAGTCCTTCGGGGTCGAGAAATTCGCCGCCGAGTGCCGGGCGTCGACGCTGGCCGTGGCGGACGTTTGGCGGCGGATGAGCGGGCTCCTCGGCTACTGGCTCGACTACGACCACGCCTACCGCACCATGGACGCCCCGTACATCGAGAGCGTCTGGTGGTCGCTCAAGACGCTGTTCGACCAGGGGCTCCTGGAGAAGGGGCACTACGTCTTGCCGTACTGTCCACGCTGCGAGACGCCGCTTGCGTCCCACGAGGTCGCCCAGGGGTACAAGGAAACCACGGACCCCTCCGTCACGGTCCGATTTCCCGTCCCCCGGGCCGACTCCCCCGCCCGGGCGATGCTCGTGTGGACCACGACCCCCTGGACGCTGCCGGCCAACCTCCTGGTGGCCGCGCGGGCCGACCTCGAGTACTCGGTCGTGCGGACCGCCACGGGCGAGGAGTTGGTCCTGGCCTCCGCCGCCGTGCCGCGGTACTTCCCGGAGCCGCCGGAGATCGTCGACCGCTTCCCCGGGAGCCGGCTCGCCGGCACCGAGTACGAACCTCCGTTCTCCGCGGCCGGTCCGGGGCCGGGTCGATACCGTGTCGTCCTCGACGACTTCGTGACGGCCGAAGAGGGGACGGGCCTGGTCCACATCGCGCCCAGCTTCGGCCCGGATGACCAGCGGGTCGGCGCGCGGGAGAAGGTCGGCGTCTTCGACCCGCTGGACAGCCGAGGCGTGTTCGGTCCCGCGGTGCCCGAGGCGAAGGGAAAGTCCTTCAAGGCGGCGGATCCCCTGCTCACGCAGGCTCTCGCGGAGCGGGGCCGGCTCTACCGCTCGGAGACCCTCCGACACACGTACCCATTCTGCTGGCGGTGCGACACGCCGCTGCTCTATCGGGCGATCGACTCGTGGTTCGTTCGGACCTCGCGCTTCACGACCGCCCTCGTCCGCCACAACGCGACGGTGGAGTGGGTCCCCGCGCACCTGCGGGACGGCCGATTCGGTAACTTCCTGACCGAGGCGAAGGACTGGGCGCTCTCCCGGAACCGATACTGGGGCACCCCACTACCGATCTGGGTGTGTCCGGTCGGGCACGCCACCTGCGTCGGCAGCTTCGAGGAGCTGGGCCGTCGCGCGGGCTCGCCCCTCCCCACGACGTTCGACCCCCATCGGGTCGAGACGGACCGGATCCACTTTCCCTGCCCGACGTGCGGACAGGACGCTCGCCGCGAGCCGTACACGATCGACGCGTGGTACGATAGTGGCTCGGCCCCGTTCGCGCAGTTCCACTTCCCGTTCGAGCCGGGACCCTTCGATCCGGATGAGCCGCTCGACTACGTCGCCGAAGGGCTCGACCAGACGAGAGGCTGGTTCTACACCCTGCTGGTGCTCTCGACCGCGCTGTTCTCCCGGCCGGCGTATCGGGCGTCGTTGACGAACGGCATGGTCTTGGACGAGACCGGCCGCAAGATGTCGAAGTCGAAGGGGAACGTCCTCGACCCGGTCCAGCTGCTGGAGCGGCTGGGCGCCGACCCGATCCGCTGGACGCTCCTTTCGGTCGACTTCACCGAGCCGATGCGGGTCGGCGAGCCGACCATCCAGAAAGCGGCGGGTCGCACGCTGGGGACGCTCGCCAATCTGGTCGCCTTCCACCTGCAGAACGGCCGGGCCGACGACCTCCCGCCCGCTCTCGACCGTCCCATCCCGTCGACCCTCCTGGACCGGTGGGCGCTGGCCCGGCTGGAGGCTACCCGGGAGGCCGTGGAGGCCGCCCTGGAGGAGTACGACCCTCGGCCGGCCGCCACGGCCCTGCGCGACCTGGTGGACGACCTTTCGACCTGGTACGTCCGTCGCTCGCGCCCCCGATTCTGGGGCGAAACGACGACGGAAGATCGGCGAGCCGCGCACGATACCCTCTCGTATGCGCTGCTCGGGCTCGCTCGGCTGGCCGCCCCGTTGCTGCCGTTCACGAGCGAGTGGATCCACCAGGAGGTCGGCGAGCTCACGTTCGAGGATGCCTCGAGCTCGGTCCATCTCGCGGGCTGGCCCGAGACCCTCGCCGATCGCGAGCCCGCGATCGAGCGCGGCATGGTCGAGCTCCGCGCCCTCGCGGAGGTGGGCCGCGAGCTCCGGCATCGCGCGGAGGTCAAGTCGCGCATCCCGCTCGAGGAGTTCGTCCGGTTCGGCGACCCCACCCCGGGCCTCACGGCCCTCGGACCAGAGGGGCTCCAGTTGCTCGCCGAGGAGCTGAACGTACGCCGAGTTCGGCACGTCCCCGTGGCCGACCGCCCCCGCTTCCCTGACGAGGAGTGGGTCGTTCGCGAGGAGGAAGGGGTGCCCCAGGCCGCGCTCCCTCGGCGCCCTACCCCGGAGCTGAAGGCGGAAGGGCTGGCTCGGGAGGTCGGACGCCGCCTGCAGCAGACGCGAAAGGACCTCGGTCTCCAGCCGACCGACCACGTCCGCGTCACCGTCGGCGCCTCGGGCGACCTCCTCAGCGCCGTCCGCGCCGGCGCCGCCCGGCTCGCCCGCGACCTGCTCGCGGACCAGTTCGAAGTGGTGGACGGGGAGGTCGCCGCCGGGCCTGCGACCCGACGCTGGGACCTCGACGGCGTGGTGTTGACGGCCTCCGTGGCCCGGGCCGTCTCCTAGGGCCCGAGGGGTATCCGGGCGATCGCTCCCCGGG
>JASHXS010000029.1 GCA_030043405.1 Thermoplasmata archaeon
GTGTAGGGCAGGAGGTACCCCGTGAAGCCCATTCCGAGGACGGTGACCATCAGGAGGGTCCCGACCATCCAGGAGAATTCGCGCGGGGACTTGTACACCCCGACGTAGTAGCCCCGGAAGAAGTGGAGGAACATCAGGAAGATCATCGCGTAGGCGCC
Source organism: Thermoplasmata archaeon (assembly GCA_030043405.1). Taxonomy (GTDB): domain Archaea; phylum Thermoplasmatota; class Thermoplasmata; order Lutacidiplasmatales; family UBA184; genus Lutacidiplasma. Next base: position 159 of record JASHXS010000029.1, read on the forward strand.
GTACAGGTGGCTCGTGAGCAGGAGCTCCCCCATCGGCACGGAGTGAATGATGTAGTACGTCGAGCACCACGCCGCCGGCGCCGTCGACAGCGAGCCGACCACCTGCCCGCACGCCGTCAGGGTCGGGTTGGTGCTCGGCTGGTAGTACAGGAGCAGCAGGGCCCCCGAGATGATCTGGTACACGAGGGCCACGGCGACGAACGCACCGGTCCAATACGACGGTTTGAACGTGAACTCCGGCTGGGGACGGAGCGCCCAGCGCTTCATCGCCGTCCGGTCCTCGACGAACCCCCAGATCTTGTTGAGGGACCGGTTGTACCAGTTCGAGAACGACACGCCTCCCCCCTAGCTCGGGAACGAGCACAAGATGACCGGCGACTCGCGGGCCAGCTGGCTGGTCGAGCCGACCCCGTAGTCGCCCTGCAGCGAATTCAGGTGTCCGTTCACCGGCGGTCCGTTGAGCCCGGTCGCGTAGATGTTCCCCTTCGAGTCGGTCTCCAGGACCACCTGCGGGAGGGGGAGGACCGCGGGGCCGGTGAGGTTCGAGGCCGAGTTCGTCACATCGTAGGTGGACCCGTGGCACGAGCAGTGGATGTAGAACGGCAGGGCGCCCCCGTCGAACGTCTTCGGGCAGGTTCCGGGCGGGTAGTACGCGATGGCGGGCGCGGGGCAACCGAGGTGCTGGCAGATGCCGCTGTACGCCACGATCGAGTTGTTGGTCCCGATCCCGCCCGGCGCGTTCCATTTGCCCGGGTTGCTCGAGGAAGGCGACTGGCCGTTCGCCGGGCTGAGGTTGAGCAGGAAGTTCGGTTCGTTGCGGAGGGGGTAGTTGAACAGGAACAGGTCGCTCGTGTCGACGTTGTACTCGCTCTCGACCGAGGTGACCGTGAGCGCCTTCCCGTCGACGTCGATGAGCTGGACCTTCGGGTAGCTCGTGAGACCGATCGTCGGGGGTTGGGCGTACTGCAGGGCCGCCGCGCCTAACCCGCCGCCGGCCAGGACGAGGGCGCCCACACCGGCGAGCTTCAGGATGTTCCGACGCGTCTCATCGATGTCGCCGTCGTCGTCCGTCCCGCTGGCGACCCGTCGGACCTGGCCCACGGGGAAGTCGAGAACGCTCGGGCGTGGGGCGACGAACGGACAGTCGGAGCCGCACTCGAAGCCGTCCCGCATCACAGGGTCCTCCCCCGCGTGTCCGGCCGCGCGTCATCGACCTCGTGCGGATCGGGGACGGTCGCATCGCCCGGCAGTTCGGCGTTCTCGCTGCCGTAGTAGACCGCCCACGTGATGCCGATCCCCATCAGGATGACCAGGATCTCGGTCATCGTGACGATCTCATCCGGCGTGAGACTCATCGGGTCACCTCCGACTCGTGGGGGACCACGGGGACGGTCATCGACCAGGTGGGCGTCGGATAGCTGCCGGTCCAGGGCTGCCAGGGATCGGTGGGGGGGGTCGCGACCGGGGCCGGGACCGGGCGGGCGACAGCCGCGGGGACCCCCCGGCTGGGGGAGGTCGGGGAGACGTCCACGCCGAGCAGGGCCCCGCGGATCGTGAGGGAGCCGCCGGGACCCGGGGGCGGGAGGTCCGCCGCGCGGGAGAATTCGGAGAGGAGGTCCTGCTTCAGCCGCATGGCCCGACCGTACCATCGGCCGAGCGTGCGCAGCATCTCGCCGTTCTGCTGTCCGAAGAGCAGGAAGGCGCCGGCGATGAGGATGATCAGCCAGTCGATGTCGGAGAGGAGCGCCATCCTAGCTCACCCCACCCCGGCCGCCAGCGGGGGACGGCGCGCGGCGTCCCGCTGGTTCTCCCAGCGGTTGGCGAAGTAGGCGCCTCCGAAGTAGAGCCCCATCATCGGCGTCGCGATGAGGAGCATCGTGATCCCGGAGTTGTCGGGCGTGATGATCATCCCGAAGATGAGCGAACCCAGGATGGCCCCCCGCCAGTGCTTCCGCCAGGCGGACCCCTTCACCATGCCGAGCCGGGTCAACGCGTAGACGAAGACGGGCAGCTCGAAGACGACCCCGAAGGCGATGGAGTACAGCAGGGCGAAGGTGACGAAGTCCTGCACCCCGAGGACCGGGGCGAGTCCCATCGCCGCGACGTACTTGAACAGCAGCAGGAAGGTGAACGGCGTGATCAGGAACACTCCGATCGCCGTGCCCAGCGCGAAGAGGGTGGTCGCCGGGATCCCGATCTGTCGGATGAGCGCGCGCTCGTTCTTGCGGAGCGCCGGGACGAGGAACGCGCCGACCTCGTGGACGATCCAGGGCATCCCGAGGATGAGCGTGAGAAGGATCCCGATCTCCATCTGGACGAGGATGGAGTCGCCCACCCCCACGTTGAGCAGCTCGACGCCCGGCGGGAGCATCCAGGCGACCATCGCCCGGAAGACCTGCGCCGTGACGTTGTAGAACGGGCTCGGCCACGGGTAGCCGAAGGGGATCGAATACCCGAACAGCCCGAACCGGAACGGCACGATCTCGAAGAACAGCAGGAACCCGAAGATCGGGCCGAGCACCCAAGCGATGCGGACCAGGCGGTGGCGGACCTCCGCCAGGACCCCAAGGATCCGGTCGAGGTCGCTCATGGGGCACTCGACCACCCCCTCGGACGCCGGCCCCCGTCAGGGACCACCGGTCGTCGAGCCGTCGTGCTGGGACCGTCCCGCATGCCTGAGGCGCGACCTAGGGACTCCGGCCCGCCGCGGTGGGGGCGTTCGAAGCGGCGGCGGCTTGCTCCGCCTTCAGTTCCCGCTCCACTTCCAGCCGGCCGCGCTTGAACTCCCCCATCGATCGGCCGAGGGAGTGCGCGAGCTGGGGAATCTTCGAGGACCCGTAGAACAGGATCCCCGCCACCACGGCGATGATCAGCCAGTCGTCGATTGAGTCGAACATCGTCTCCCCCGCCCGTGGACCCGGACCCGAACGATATGGCGTTCGTACCGGGCGACCGAACTCGTACGGGTCGTTCGGACCCGGGGTAGATAAACGCCGGCGGGCGCGGT
>JASHXS010000030.1 GCA_030043405.1 Thermoplasmata archaeon
CTGAACGAGTGGGTGAACGCGTCGCGCACGGTGTTGGCCGCGTACGTCAGCGGGTTCCCGTAGACGATGACCCGGAGCGCGAGCGGGGTCTTCGCGGAGACCGGGTAGTAGACGGTCGAGATGAAGATCAGGAAGTACTGGAGCAGCGACTGGATCGTGAAGTAGAGGTTCGCGGAGCGGATCCGGGACCCGATCGAGATCAGCAGGCCTCCGAAGAACAGGCTCCCCAGCGCGATGGTGCCGAGGATGACGAGCAACTCGACGCCGGAGAGCGCCGGGATGCCCACGAGGGGGAGGGCGACCAGGACCATGATCCCGACCCCGACGAGCGAGAACAGGAGCGCCGTCAGCAGGAGGGCCGCGAGGTACTCGGCCCGGATGAACGGGCCCGAGAAGATCTGTTCGACCATCGCCCAGCGTCGGTCGAGCCAGAAGACGCGACCCGCGAGCACGGCGCCCGTGATCATCTGGGAGGCGATCATCCCGGGGACGAGGAACGCGACGTACGACCCCGACGAGCCGACCGACGGGATCAGCTGGTTGAACATCGTCCCCAGGATCACGATCAGGAACGCCGGCTGACCGAACATCACGAGCAGCGTGATGGGGTCGAGGTTCGCCACGAAGTTGCGGGCGACCAGTCGGAGGACCGGTGGGATCCTCACGGGAGGGGCGCCTCCGACCCCGGCGGGGAGGCGGCGTCCTCGGAGACGAGGGTGACGAACGCTTCCTCGAGCGTGGCCTCGCGGACGCTGATGCGCTCGATATCGAGGTCGTGGGCGTGGGCCCACCCCGACATCCGCGCGACCAGGTCCTCGGCGTTCGTGGCCCGGAAGATGAGGAGACCCCCCTCGAACGCGACGAGCGCGAAACCGGTCCCGACCCGGGTCAATAGGGTCCTCAACTCCGTCTGGGCCTCGGGGGTGGGCGGTCGCTCGAACTCGGCCTCCACGGTCCGGGCCCCCCGATAGCGCCGCTTGATCTCGGACGGGGGACCGTGGGCCCGGAGGCGTCCATTCTGCAGGACGCCGATCCGGTCACACAGCTGGTCGGCCTCCTGGAGGATGTGCGTCGTGAAGATGATCGAGAGCCCGTCGCGCGCCCGCTTCGCGAGGTAGTCGAGGATCCGCTTGCGGGTCAGGGCATCCAGGCCCACCGTCGGCTCGTCGAGGAACAGGAGCTCCATCGGGTGCATCAGCTCCCGAGCGACCTGGAAGCGACGCCGCTCCCAGCCCGAGAGACCCCACGGCTTCCGCTCCCGGAGCGGTTCGAGCTCGAAGAGGGCGAGCATCTCCTCCGACCGGCTCTTGGCGACCTCTCGGGGGACTCCCCAGAGGAAGGCATAGAGGGTCAAGTTCCGTTCGACGGAGACAAAGTCGAGGCTCTCCGCCTGGAGCACGACGCCCATCCGGGCGCGCTCCGCACGCCCGCAGGCGCGCAGCTCCTTCCCCCAGAGGTACGCGGTGCCCTCGGTCGGCGGGAGGAGGGTGGTCAGGAGGCGGACCGTGGTGGTCTTTCCGGCCCCGTTCCGTCCCAGGAGGCCGAAGACCTCCCCCTTGCCTACTTCGAAGTCGAGGTGGCGGACGGCGAAACGGTCGGGCGTGTAGGCAAAGCCGAGCTGCTCGACCCGAAGCACCACCTCCCGCTCGGCCACCGTACGCTCATCCGCCTCCTCTCGACCTGGGCTCGGGGTTGATAGCCCGCCTTCCCGAAGAGACTAATGAAGAGTCGGGCCGAGCGGGGGAGGGGCCCGACCCCCGAAAAGGACGAGAGGGCAAGCCTTGAAGGCGACGCGGACCCTCGGCGGCGTGCTCGGGTTCGCGAACGCAGCGCATGTACGGCACTCCGACCCCTGGAACGGACCGACCCACGCCCCCCGATACCGGCGCTCCGGTCGTAGGACCGGCCACGCCGAATCCGGTTTCCTCGAGCCGTCAGGACGCGTTCGAACGGGCCGTGCTGGTCCTGGCGGGACTGATCTCCGTCGTGCTGGCGGTCGTCGTGCTGGCCCAGCCGCAGTTGTCCGTGACGGGCCTCCTGCTCCTGATCGGCAGCGCGGTGGCCCTCAACTCCGCCCGCTCCATCGTGGCCGGGACGCGGGTCCTCCGCCGGCCCGACGGCGGCTGGAGTCTCCCCAAGATCGGGCGGGAACTGCTCGGGGGACTGAGCCTGCTCGGGGTCGGGGTGCTCGCGGTCGTGGTCGCATTCGTGGGCGTCCTCGACCCTGGCCGCGCGGCGGTGCTGGCGGTCTTCCTGATGGCGCTCGCGCTGGTCGCGCAGGGGCTGGGAAAGATCGCCGAGGGGTTCGGACGGGGGATGCCGACCTGGCTCCGGAGTTCCTCGATCGCGACCGGCGCCATCGTCATCGTGCTCATCATCGCGACCCTGGGGTTCGAGGGGTTCGCCCTCGTCGGGTTTGCGATCCTGGTCGGCGTCATCCTGCTGGTCAGCGGGATTGAGACGATCGTCGCGGGCCTGCGTCCCACCGACCCGCGGCAGTTCGTCCTCCTGAAGCTCGTCCTCTTCGCCGCGTTCTACGGGTTGGTGATGATCAACTGGATCGACCTGTTCGGCAAGGAGGTCCCCGGCTACGGCATCTGGCTGATCATGACCTACATGGCCCCCTTCGCGGTCCTGCTGGTCTTCCAGGGGTGGGAATCGTGGCCCTTGGCGGTGAGTCTGGGACTTCTCGTCTCGCTGATGAACGACCTCGGGTACTTCTTCATCGGCAACCTGCTCTTCGGCTTCCACGAAGACCTGGGGCCGTGGATCGCGGGCCAACTAGGCCTCCGGGGGAACGCGTTCGTCACCCAGTTCCAGGGGGGCAGCTTCAGTCTCACCGTGACCTCGTGGATGATGGGACTCTCCATCTACGCACGGGCCGCCGTGGTGGCGATCATTCTCTACTACTGGTGGCGGCACCCGACCAACATCGTGGCGCGCAGCACCGAAGAACCGCCCGCCGGACCGGTCCGGGTGCCGGGCTGACGACGGGGATCGGCGCCTTTCGCGTGACGGCACTCGCCTAGAGATGCCGGCGGCCAGCCCCCAGAGCTTCCGACAGAACCTGCCGGTTCCGCGGTCGGATATCGACCTGCCGTTGTCTTTCAGAGTCGCGGCGGTGTCCCGTCCGGCGGCGGTTCGCGCCATCGAAGTTGCTGTCGACAATCAGCGGGGGAGGCTCTTCGCGGTCCCGGGCCGTGAGCGTCGTACGGCCCCCTTCACCCGACCGCCGTCGGGCCCTCCGGCCACTTCCGGGCGAACCTGAGGATCCGTTTGTAAGTAACCCATTATTTATATAAGCACACACTTATCATATCTCGATGGACGGGACCGCGGGTGCGTTCGAAGTGCTCGCCGAGCCCACCCGGCTCAAGATCCTGGACCTGCTGCGGCCGGGCGAGCGGTCGGTCGGCGCGCTGGTCGATTCGGTCGGGATGAGCCAACCCGGGATTTCCCGGCACCTCCGCATCCTCCGGGGCGCGGGATTCGTCTCCGTCCGGGCAGAAGGTCAGAAACGACTGTATTCGTTGCGACGCCAGCCGTTCCAGCAGCTGGACGACTGGCTCCGGGACTACCGGGATCTCGTCGAGGCTCGCCTGAATCGGCTCGAAGCCCTCGTGGTCGACCGCGCCCCCGACGACCGCGAGTCCCGACTACTTCGCCGTCGGAGTACCTGATGGGAGCCGCCGCGACTGTCCCCACGATGCCGCACGAGAGGGTCCAGCTGTCTCAGCCGGGCGAGCGGGAGAACGCCGCTACCCGATTGTTCCGCGCCCCCATCGACCGCGTATTCCGCGTGTTCACGGAACCGGCGTACGCCCCGTCCATGTGGTCCCAGAATCCCGCTGACGTCCAGATCGAGGAAATGGACGTTCGACCGGGGGGTCGATTCTCGGTGGTGGTCACGGGCTCGGATGGATCGAAGACCCGGTTCTTCGGCGAGTATCGGGAGATCGTCCCGCCCCGCCTCGTCGTGAACACGTTCCATGTCTCTTCGCTTCCCGCCATCGAGGTCCTCGAGACCGACCGGTTCGAGACCGTGGGCGAGTTCACGCGACTTTCGGTTCGTTGGACGTTCGACTCCCGCGAGAGCCGGGACCAGATGTACGGCCCGAACCTCGAAGCCGCGCTCAACGCTTCCTGGGACCGACTCGAGGGACTCCTAGGTACTGTGCCATGATGGGAGCTCAACGTCCACCATTGACGGGGGAAACCGAATGACTCGAAAAGTGACGGCCAATGTGTACATGACCATGGACGGACGCGGCGTGTTCCCGACGTACCCGGGCTCGGATCTACCGACCGGGGACCCGGATGAGCCGGACGAATTCTTCCGGCGGATGTGGACGGACCGATACGACGACGTCACGACCGTCGTGATGGGCCGCCGGTCGTTCACCGGCCATGAACGGGTCCACTCCCTCAAGGGGCGGAAGCCGAAGGACCCCAAGTTCATGTTCGACTACTCCCGATTCCTCGACCGCGTGGAGAAGGTCTGCCTCTCTCGCCGGCTCAAGAAGACCGACTGGGAGAACTCCCGGATCCTGCAGGGCGACCTCGGGAAGATCGTCACGAAGCTCAAGAGCGAGAAGGGCGGCAACATCATCCTCGAGGGCGGACCGCGCCTCGTCCAGGAGGTCATCCAGCGCAACCTCGCCGACGACTACTGGTTCTTGGTCATGCCGGTCGTCTACGGACGGGGCCCGCGCTACTGGGGGGCCATGAAGGACCAGACCACGCTCAAGCTCCTCTCCGCGACCCCGATGAAGTTCGGAGAATTGGTCCTCCACTACGAGGGGGTCCGAGGGAAACCGTCCTCGAAGAGAAAGTAGGCGGCTCCCGGCGGATCACCGGGGGAGGCTCTACTTACCCCCGACGGTCG
>JASHXS010000031.1 GCA_030043405.1 Thermoplasmata archaeon
GCGCGTTTCGCGGCCTGGACGGCCTTGGGCGCCTTCTGCGCGATCGTGTGGGCCAGGTCGCGACTGGCCCGGAGCTCCTGCCCGGCCGGCACCACTTTGTTGACGAGGCCGATCCGGAGGGCCTCGGCCGCGGGGATCATCGAGCCGGTGAAGATCAGCTCCTTGGCCTTCGGGACGCCGACCGTCCGCGGGAGCCGCTGCGTCCCGCCGTACGCGGGCAACAATCCGTAGTTCACCTCGGGCGCCCCGAGCTTGGCCGACTCGCCCGCGACGCGCAGGTCGGCGGAAAGGGCGAGTTCGAGCCCGCCGCCCAGCGCGAGCCCGTTGATGGCGGCTACGACCGGCGGGCGCAGGGAGGCAATCTTGGCGAAGAGAAAGTGGCCCCGCCGGACTACGTCGGGGGCGCGCTCCAGATCCATCGAGGCCATCTCCTTGAGGTCCGCCCCGGCGCTGAAGTACTGGCCGTCCCCGGTCAGGATCACCGCGCGCACCTGGGGATCGGCGGCGATCGCCGAGACCGCTCCGTCCAGCTCCTGGAGGAGGGCCGTGCTGAGGGCGTTCACCGGCGGGTTCTTGAGGACGAGAAGTTCGACCCCGTCCTCCTCGCTCTTTCGGACCACGAGGGACTCGGGCGCCATGGTCATCCCGAGCAAGGAGGCCGGTCGCCCCTCTTAACCCGGAGGTCGGGGCGAACCCTATCTAACCGACCCCCGATGGTCGCGCGTGGTCCGCCGGGAGTTGCTGTCGCTATCCCTCTACTCCCTGCTCGCGAGTAACCGCGGTGGCCTGTTCATCGTCTTCCTCCCCCTCTACCTCGTGGAGGTCAAGGGGGCCAGCCTGCCCGTCGCGCTGGTCATCCTCAGCCTCGCCTACGTTCCGGCGAGCCTCCTCAGCCCGCTGGTCGGCCGCCTCTCCGACCGGATGGGTCAGCGCCGGATCTTCCTGCTGGTGGGCGAGGCGACGGCGTTCCCTCTGTTCCTGCTGATCACCTTCGCCCCGGGCTGGGAGCTCGCCGGGGGACTGTTCATCGGCGCGGAGCTGGCGCTGGCGATCGGGGGCCCGGCGTACACGGCGTTCGTCGCCGACGTGACGAAAGCCGACGAGCGGGGGGAAGCGTACGGGCTGCTCAATGCGACTTCGAATGGCGGGGCCGTCGTCGGGTTCGTCGTCGCGGGGGTGCTGACCTTCGAGTTCGGGCTGGTCGCCCTCTTCCCCTTCGTCGTCGCCGTGATGGTCGGAACCCTATCGGTCGTGCTCTTCCTGGTCCCGGACACGCAGGTGGCCCCGACCCCCGTGCGCCGGCCACTCCGCGAGATGGGGCCGGTCGCCGAGTTCTCCTTCGCCGTATCGATCCGCGCGATCGGCAGTGGGGCCGTGGCGACCTTCTACGGCTACCTGGCGGCCAGCCTGGGCGCGAACGACCTCGAGGTCAGCATCGTCGCGATCGCCGGCCTCCTCACCGCGGCCCTGGTCTCGTTGCCGCTCGGTCGCCTGATCGACCGCCGGGGCGAGATCCGGGGCATCTGGTACGGGACGGTCCTCACGCTGGCGTCGTACGGGATCTTTGCGTTCTCGACCGAGTGGGCGGAGACCATCCCAGGCCAAGCGGTCCGCAACGCTGGGCTGTCGCTGGTGGGGCCCGGTATGCAAGCCTGGGTCGCCCGGGCGGCGCCCGCCGGGCACCGGGCCGAGTACCTGGGCTTCTTTTCGCTGATCAACTCGACGCTCTGGAGCGTCGGCCCGCTCGTCGGCGCCGTGGCGATCGAACTGGGCGGCTACGACGGGCTGTTCGCGATGGCCGTCGGCACCACCCTGCTCTCCCTCGTCTGGATGGAGATCCGGTACGGGGAGATGGGGCTCCGCGCACGGCTGGGGCGACGCGCCGGAACCCCGGAGCCAAGCGCCGGTGCCCCGCTCCCGCCGGCGTGACGGCCTGATATAGGCGGCACGCGTCGCGCGGCCGTGCTCCGCCCGACGACCTTCGCCGACGCCTCCGCCTCCCTGGAGGAATCGGAGTACGTCATCGTGGGGGTGCCGTTCGACCGGACAACCTCCTTCCGGCCGGGGGCCCGGTTCGGACCCGACTCGATCCGTCAACACTCGTGGAACTTCGAGTCGTACGACCTCGAAACCGGCGTGAGCCTCTCCGACCTCGCGATCCATGACCTCGGGAACACGGAGGAATTCGGTAGCGCGACCCAGATGGCCGACGCGCTCCGAGAGGAGATCCGTCCGCTGTATGCCGCGGGACGCGTCCCCATCGTACTGGGCGGAGACCACGCGTGCTCCCCGCCGTCGGTGGAGGCGTACCCGGACTCGGCCCCGAGCCTCGGGGTGCTCTACCTGGACGCGCACATGGACTTCCGTTCCAGCTACCTCGGCGACCCCCGGAGCCACGGATGCTCCTCCCGCCGGATCCTGGAGAAGGTCGGCGCCCGGAACATCGTGGTCCTCGGGGTCCGTTCTGTCTCCGAGGAAGAGATCGAGGACAACAAGTCGATCGGGATGTCCTACATCACGGCCCACGAGATCGCCCGGGAGGGCATCGAGTCGGCGGTCCAACGGGCGCTCAACATGTTGAAGACCGAGCGATTGTACATTTCGCTCGACATCGACGCGATCGACCCGGCGTACGCGGCAGGGACCGGTACGCCGGAGCCGTTTGGGCTGACGCCGCGGGACGTGAAACACGTCATCGGGATGGCCGCGCCCCGGCTCGCCGGTCTCGACATCATGGAAGTGAGCCCCCACTATGACAGCGGCAACACGAGTGCCCTAGCCGCCCGCCTGGCCCGGGAGGCGATCGTTCGACGGGCGGCGGCGGTCGGCCGCCCGTGAGCGACGACCGAGTGCCCGTCCCGGAAGAGGGCCCCACGGCCCACCGAGGGGCGGAGGCCACCCTGCGGCGGGTCGACTGGTGGGGATTTCCGGCGCTCGTCAAGGAGCGCGATTCGAAGAACTACCGCCCCAAGGCGCTGGACGAACGCCTCCGACGGGAGCGCACCCGGACCGAGGTACGCCTCCTCGTGGATGCGCGACGTCTGGGCGTCCGGACGCCGATCATCTACGACGTCGACCTGGTGCATCACCGGCTCACCCTCGAGGAGATCCCGGGTCCGACCCTGAAGCAGCTCCTGGAAGACGGGACGCTCGCACCCGAGGAGCTCGACCGCGCGGTGCGGGGGTTCGGGATGGCCCTCGGCCGTCTCCACGCCGGGGGCGTGTCCCACGGGGACCTCACCAGTTCGAATGTGCTCTACCCTGACGGTCCGGGGGGACCGCCGGCTTTCCTGGACCTCTCGATGGGCAGCCGAAGTCCCGGGGTCGAGGAGCTGGGGATCGACCTCCACCTCGTCGAGGAGGACCTGAAGTCCCTGCACGCTCGCGCGGAAGCGCTGGTCCGGACGTTCCTGGCGGGCTACGAGGCCGGTAACCCGACCGGGGCGAAGGACGTGCGGCAGCGCGCCAAGGCCATCAAGGGCCGCATCCGATACGCCTGAGCGCTCACTCGGCGTGGCGGACGCGACTCCACCCGGCGACCACCGTGGCAGGCAGGGCTTCGATCACGTCGCTGGCGAGCAGACCCGGTCCGCGACTGCCAGCCGCACGGATCCCGGCCTCGCCCACCCAGTAGGTACCGAGCCGACCCGCGTGCAGACCCGAGAGGCCCTCGCCCAGTAGGTGCCCGAGCACCCCGCCGAGGACATCGCCCACGCCGCCGACGGTCTGGAAGGGCGAGTGATGATGGTTCTCCACCGTGAGGACCCCGTTCGAGATGACGTCGGGGTCCCCCTTCTGAACCAGGGTCAGTCGGCGCCGGCCGGCCTCGGCCTGCACTCGCTGCCGCCGGTCGTCGAGCGGCTCCGACTTGACGCCCCCGAAATCTCGCACGAACTCCCCCGCGTTCGGAGTCGCGACGAGCGGGGCCGGCCCGCCCCGCGCGAGTGCCTTGTCGCCCAGGGCCCGAAGAGCATCCGCGTCCACGACCATCGGTCGTCGACCGGCCATTCGATCCAGTAGCTGTCCCATCGCCTGCACCGTCTCCGGATCGGCCCCCGCCCCCATGCCGAGCACGACGGCCTCCGGAGGGGCCGACTCGATATGGTCGAGAATCGACGGTACGTCGTCGGGTCGGAATCGGTCTCGGCCCACGGACCGGACCACCAGGTCCGGGCTGAACGTCTGGATGCTCTCAGCCGCCCCCTGCGGCGCGATGACCGTGGCGCGCTCCGCCCCCGAGCGCAGGGCGGCGAGGGCGGCGAGGGCGGGTGCCCCGGTGTACGGCCCGCCCCCGACAACCACTACGCGGGCGTGCCGGCCGGCGCGCTCGAGACGCCCCGGTGGAAAGAAGAGGAACTCCCCCGGTCCGGTCGACGCCCACGCCGCGGGTGGAATGCCAATGTCCCGGACCACGAGTTCTCCGGCGGTCGCCGCCTCCATCTCGGCCTTCGGGACCGTGAGCGCGACCGTCCACCGGGGGCGAAGGCCAGCGGCATCTCGGGAGCCGGTCGGGAGGTCGATGGAAAGGACCGGCACCCGACTCTCGGCGAGAGCATCCACGGCCTCCCGATACGGCGAGCGGAGGGCGCCGGCCTGCCCGGTGCCGAGCATCGCGTCGATCGCCAGCGGGAAGGCTGCCAGCTCTTCCGCGGAGGGCACGCCGACCTCGATGGGCAGTCGACGCTCGACCCGTTCGAAACACCGTCGGGCCGAGTGGGAGGTGATCTGGGAGGGCGGACGTAGGAACCAGAGCTTGGGCCGGAACCCCCAGTCCAGCAGGTAGTGGGCCGCACACGTCCCGTCTCCGCCATTGTTTCCGATGCCCGCGAGGATGGCGACGCCCGCCGGGGCCGCGGGTAGCCGACGTACGGCTTCTTCCGCGATGGCGCGGCCCGCCCGCTCCATGAGCGCATCGACCGAGACCCCGAGCGCCGCGGCGTTCGCCTCGACGGCTTCCATCTCGATCGACGTCAGCGGGTGGCCCAACGCCGCCCACATCGGCCCTCCTACGGGGTCGTCGGTGCGTCGGCGCGAACGTCGCTGAACAGGTTCACGGACGTGGGCAGCAGATTCCGGCGGGCGAGGTATTGGGCCTGGGTCCGGCTATACCGAAACAGGATGTCGGCCTTTCCTTCCTGGAAACCCCACGGGCGGATGATGAGGAGATCGCCCTCACGGATCCACATCTTCTTCTTCATTTTCCCGGTGATCCGGCCCATCCGGGAGACAGAGTCCTCGCTCATGACGCGGATACGCGCCGCCCCGAGCAGTTGACTCGCGATCCCGAACACCTCGCCGCGGTTGCGCCGCGGGAGGGGCAGGCGGCCGACCTCCTCGCCACCTTCCACCACCTCGACCGTGGGAGACGGCTCCTCAC
>JASHXS010000032.1 GCA_030043405.1 Thermoplasmata archaeon
TCGTGCGACCGCTCGGCCGCTTCCCGGGCGCGGGCCAGGTACTCGAGACCGTCCTGCGGGTGGCTCTCCCCGACGGCGACGGCGAGATTGTGGTACGCCCGCGACAGCTCCACCCAATCGCCCGTCGTGGACAGACGCTGGATCGCATGCTCGTACCACTCCACCGCGATCGGCCGCCCTTCCGGACCGATCAGGGCGAAGGAGTTCCCGAGGTCGATCGACAGCAGGCCCATCAGGTGGGGGTCCCGATTCCCTTCGAGCAGGTCGAGGGAGCGCATGTTCTCCTCGAGCGACTCCGAGTAGGCCCCCCGAGCGAACGCGAGTCGGGCCATCAGCCGGTGGGTCTGCGCCACTCCCACGGGGTCCCCGGCCATCTCGAACAGCTCGCGCGCCTCCAGCGCTCCCCGGGCGGAAGTCTCGCCGTCGAGGTTCTCCCGGGCGATCTCCGCGCGGGCGAGCAGCAGGCGGGCGGTGAGGCTCGGTTCGCTCCCGGGAGCGCGCTCGAGCGCCCGACGGTAGTACTGGTCCGCACCGGGGTAGTTGCCGAGGGAGAACAGGAGGTCGCCCAGGTTCTGGAGCACCTCGGTCTGGTCGAGTCGATGGTCGCCCGGGAGATGCTCGAGCTCGAGCAGCACCCGCTCGAAATGGTGGACGGCCCGTTCGGGCTCCTCCGCCGCCCGGGCCTCCTCGGCGGCCTTGCGATTGTAGGTCAGCGACTTCTCGCCGACCTTGCCGAGGAAGTAGTGCCGTCCCAGCTCGGCGGAACGCTCGGAGGCCGGCATCGATCCGAGCGCCTCCAGGGCCAGCCCAATCTTCCGGTGGAGGACCCGCAGGCGGCTCTCCGTGAGGGATCGGTAGACGCGGGCCCGGAACTCCTCCTCGGCGAAGCCGAACCGCTCCCCGCCCCGTCGCTCCCGCAGGATCCCCCGGTGCACGAGCTTCTCCAGCTCTTCGGCCAGCGTCTCCTCGTTCGCGTCCATCGCGCGCACGAGCAGGGGGAAATCGAACTCGGAACCGACGGCGCTCGCATACGCGAGGATCCGATGCTCTTCGGGAGTCAGGTCCCCCGGCAGGGGTCCGGGGGCGCCGGGGTCGACCGGGGAACCTCCCGGGGGTTCCTCGACCATCGCCCGAGTTCTAGGGCCGGGGCGGGGTTAAAAGTGTCCCTTCGCCAGCCGCCGGCGGGAAACGCCGGGGAAGGCCCTCCGGTGGCCGCTCCGCAAGGGTTAATTAACGGACCCCGGGTCGGCGCGCTCGATGTCCCCTCCGGACACGCCCGACCCCGACGCACTCTCCCCTCGGGAGATGACGGTCGCCCAGCGGTGGATGTTCTGGGGATTCGCCGGGCTCGTGATCCTGGCGGTCATCTTCTTCCTCGGCTGGGGGCTCTCCTACGGGGTCTGGATCGACAACGGCGTCTATGCGGTCACGATCACCCTGCTGCTCTTCGGTCTCGCCGGGATGTGGCTGATGCTGCCGAACCCGCCGACCCCCGTCGGCCCTCCGCCCTGAACGGCTGGCCGGCTACATCGGTCGACCGGCGAGGGCCCACCGAACGCCGTCGTGGCGTCCACAAGCGACGCAGGCGCTGGGGAGTGGGGCTTCGAGCGGTGGGTCCCCCTCCGGCGTCCCCAACAGGGCACCCCCGATGGCAGTCTCGATCTGGTGGCCGCACTCTTCCTGCCCACACCAACCCAGCTGGCGGACAGTGGTCGAGTCCCGCAGCTCGTCGAGGGTGTGGGCGAGGCTGAACGAGGCTCGAAACTCCCGCTGGGCCCGGTCGGAGATCGCCCGGTCGAAGTTCGCGAGCGCGGAATCGGTGAGCGCCTCGAGCTGGTCCAGGGCCAGGGTCGACTTCGTGCCGGTCCGGTCGACCGCCGTCACGGTCCGGGCCGCCGCCTCTCGAGCGCCGACCTCGATCCGAACCGGGACACCGACGGTCTCCCAGTGATAGTACTTGGCCCCCGGGCGGTCCGGTCCGTCGTCCAGCTTCACGCGAAGGCCGTGCCGGGTGAGCCGGTCCGCCACCTCCGTAGCCGTGCGCTGCGGGAGGTCCCCCGCGGCGGCCGACGGGATGGGCACGACCACGACCTCGTACGGGGCCATCTCCCGGGGGAAGACCGCCCCTTTCGCGTCCCCATGGATCGCGAGCACCGCGCCGACGAGCCGTTCCGAGAGTCCGAAGGTCGTCTGGTGGACGTACCGGGTACTCCCGTCGGCCGCCTCGTACTGGATGCCGTAGGGGCGCGAGAAGTTCTCCCGGTAGTGGTGGACACTCCCGAGCTGGAGCGTCCGGGCCCCGCCCACCGGCACATCGAGCGCGACCGTGTAGAACGCGCCCGCGAACTTGTCCCACTCCGGTCGCCGGATCGCGACGTACGGCAGCGCGAGGGCCGCCGCCATCTGGCCCCACGCCCGGAGGTTCGACGCCACCCGTTCCCCCGCGGTCGCCTCATCCACCTGGCAGGTGTGTTCCTCGAAGAAGTGGATCTCCCGGACCCGGATGAACGGGCGGGTCGTCTTGGTCTCGTACCGGAACGTGTTGACGATCTGGTAGACGTTCATCGGTAGGTCTTGGTGGGAACGTACCCAGAGGGCGAAGATCGGGTACATCGCGGTCTCGCTCGTCGGACGGAGGACGAGGTTGACGTCCAGCGAGGTCGCCCCGCCCTTGGTGACCCAGTAGACCTCGGCGTCGAACCCTTTGATGTGCTCCTTCTCCTTCTGGAACTCGGTCTCGGGGATCAGCGTCGGGAACTCTACCGCGTCGGAGCCCGTGGCCTCGATCTCCCGGATCATGATCCGGTCCAGGTTGCGCCGGGCCCGGAACCCGTACGGGGTCCAGACGTTCATCCCCTTCACCGGGTACCGCTTGTCCGTGACGCCGGCGGCCTCGACGACCGCCAGGTACCAGTCGATGAAGTCGGTCTTCTTGTCCGGCAGGTCGACCATGGGAGCGGTCGTACGGAGGGACTTCGGGTATAACGGTATGCGCG
>JASHXS010000033.1 GCA_030043405.1 Thermoplasmata archaeon
GCCCAGGAGCTCGACGACCCGGGTGCGATCCCCCGGCGTCGACAGGGCCGCCCCAAGCCGCACGTACATGCCGCGATCGTGGTCCTCGCCCATCAGGGGCGGTGGCGGGTACTGCGACGTCCCTCGGTGGGTTTCCTCGGGGGAATGTGGGAGTTCCCCGGCGGCAAGATCGAAACGGGGGAACGTCCGGTCGAAGCGGCCCGACGGGAACTCGAGGAGGAGACGGGGATCCGGGCGCCTCCGCTCACGCCCCTGGGAGTGGTGCACCAGGCGTACAGCCACTTCACGGTCGACCTCCACGTGTTCGGTGGGCGGCTGGCTCGCCTGCCCACCGGTCGCCTCGACCGGCCCGACCAGGCGTGGCTCACGCCCGCGGAGTTCGCCCGTCGCCCGATGGCGAAGGGAACGGAGCAGATCGTCGACCGATGGTTCAGTCCGGGTAGAGGTTCCCGGGGTTCAGGATCCCGTCGGGGTCGCAGGCGTCCTTCACCGCGCGGAGGAGGCGGGCGGCCGGTCGGCCCAGCTCGCGCTCGACGTACGCGCGCTTGACGCGGCCGATGCCGTGCTCGGCGCTCATCGTGCCGCCCAACCGGAGCGCGGCCTCGTACATCGCCCGTCGGATGCGGTCCGCTCGGCGCGAGGCGGGGTCGACTACGAAGTTCGGGTGGACGTTCCCTTCTCCCAGGTGGGCGAAACAGTGCACGGCCACGCCCTCCCGGCGCGCGATCCGCTGGAGCGCCGTGACGAGGGCGTCCAGCTGGCCCGGTGGGACGGCCACGTCGTCCCGGATGCGAGAGCCGAGCACTTCGTCCATCACGCGACCCGCTTCGCCGCGGAGGTCCCAGAGACGGTCGGACTCTGGGAATACGACCCCGGCGGAGGCGATGCCGAACCGGCGCACGAGGCGGCCGAGGCGGCGGACTCGCTGTTCGGCCTCCGCGGGCCGCTCCGCCTCGACCTCGACGAGCAGCCGCCCCGTGTCCGCACTCCACGGGGCTCCCCGGGACAGGACCAAGCCGCGCGCCGAGTACGCATCGAGGTACTCCACCGCCGAGAGTCCGCTGTCGGGGAGTTGAGCGAGCGCGACCGCGAGGGGCCCGAGCCGGGGCCGGGCCGGTAGGGGGAGGGCGAGGCCCCACCGGACCGGTGGCCGCGGGGCGAGTCGGACCGTGACCTCGCTCACGATCCCAAGGGTTCCCTCGCTTCCGATGAAGGTCTGGAGCAGGTCGGGTCCCATCGAACGTTTCTCGGACCGCGTACCGAGGTGGACGATCTCGCCGGTCCCCAGTACGGCGTCCAACGCCCGGATCCAGTGCCGGGTCGAACCGTAGCGGAAGGAACGGGGTCCGGAGGCGTTCGTCGCCACGTGGCCCCCGATGGTCGAGGTCAGCCACGAACCCGGGTTCGGGGGAAAGAAGAGCCCGTGGGGTCGGAGCGCGGCCTGGAGATCGGCGTTGACGAGGCCGGGACCGACTCGAGCCCAACGGCCCTCGCGGTGGACCTCCAGGACACGGTTCCAGGCCCGGAGATCGATGGCGACCGCTCCATCGGGCGGCACCGACTCGCCGTCGAGCGAGGTGCCGGCTCCCCGCGGGACGAGGGGGATGTGGTGGCGTCTCGCCCACCGGACGGCCCGGACCACGTCGGATACATCTCGCGGCGCGACCACGGCGAGAGGTCGTCCCGTTACGTGGGAGCCGTCCCGCCCCGCCTTCGCCAGGTCGGACGGGTCTGCGGAGACCGGCCCACGGACGGCCCGCCGAAGGGACGCCACCCGTGGGGAGCCGGGCACGCCGGAGCTAGCGGTTCCCGCCCTTACCGTTGCCCCCCGGGGGTGGGGAAGCGCTCCTCGCCGCGCCCGACCGTCTCGATCGCGGAGATCAGGTCCCGGATCGCGAACGGGCGATTGAGGATCCCATGGACGCCGGCCGCTCGCGCCCGTCGTTCGAGATTCGGCGTCGACTCGGGGACGACCAGCAACGGAAGGAGTCCGGGCTGGCGGTCCCGGGCGTTCGACAACTCCACCGGCCATTCCTCGTTGTCCCCGTCGGCGACCAGGATCAGGACCCGCCGATCGACGTGCCCGTCCACGGGGTCGAGCGCCTCCGCGCTCGCGGCCTCGCCCCGCACCCGGTAGTGGTGCAATCGCAGCAGCCCCCGGAGGAGCAACCGTGTCTCGTCGTTCCCCCCGACGATGACCGCCTCGACGTTCGGCGATGGGTCGTCCGACCCGCCTGGGCCGGACGGCGCTTCGGCTCGCTGGCCACGATGGTCGTTGTTGGGCATGGCGCGGCGGGCCCGGTCCCGCCGCGGGGCGCGAGCCGGACCCAGTTTAACCTCTTATGGTTCGATGCGATATTTGCTCGCCGAACCGGCCCATCTTCCATCCCCGGGCCCCCCAGTCAACTATATAGACTGAGGCGTACTTCCGGATATGGCCTCGGGCATCGGCTGGGGCGCAACCGGGTGGCTTCGTCCAAGAGACCCGGAAGCGCTCCCGCCGGTGCCTTCCCGATTCCTCTCGAACGAAGGGTTCTTTTAGCGTCTCGGCCGAGGCGGCTCGATGACGCCTCTCTTCGGTCCTTCCGAATCCGACCTCGAGCATCTGCGCACGACGGTGCGCGCGCTCGGGAACGCGAGCGTCCCGGGCCTCTCCGCCGCGCTCTCCTGGCGGGAGCGAAAGACCGAGAAGCTCCTGGCCCGCGAACTCGCGCGGCCCAACACCCCGATCGTCTACGACCCGTCGCGCCGGGTGGTCCGGTGGACCGCCCCGCCGCTGGTGGCACCGCCTGCGCCGCCTCCGCCGCCGGCGGAGTCCCTACCGGTGGCCACCCCGCGGGCCCCCCTCGCCCCGGCCCCCACGTACACTCCGGCCGGCCTCAAGGTGCAGTGTCCCCACTGCCACGTGACGCTGATGTCGACGGGTTCCAACGGGCTCGTCGTCTGCCCCCAGTGCGGCCGTCTCTCGAGCGCGCGGAGCGGAGGCGTGGCGACTTCGTCGGCCCCTCCGGCGCCCAGTCCCCCTTCGTCCCCCTCCGCGGCATCGACCTCCGCCCCCTCGCCGACGAACACGAACGACCGGAAGTCCCAGGAGATGTTCGCGGCGTGGGTGACCAATCAGCCGATCCCCTGCCCCAAGTGCCGAACCCCGCTCCGTCACCGGGGCGTGAGCGAGTACGGCTGCCCGTCCTGCGGGCAGCAAGTCCACTTCCCGACCCCGTCGAAGCCCGCCGGGGGACCGGCGGCGGTCAGCGCGCCGGTCGGACCGACCCGCTGATCAGAACGGCACGTCGCGGCGGACCTCGGCGACCAGGGCGCCGGAGCTGAGCGCCTCCGCGACCCGATCGATGTCGAGGGCGGGACTGCGATCCTGGGTCCAAGGGGCCACCCGGCTGCGGAGGGCCCGGAGTCCGGCTTCGCTGCCCCGTCCCCCCGTCTTGGGCCGGCGGAGCTCGAGCGCCTGGCCCGCGACGATCCATTCGATCGCCACGACCCGGCGGGTGTTCTCGAGGATGCGCCGGAGCTTGGCCCCGGCCCAGGGCCCCATGCTGACGTAATCTTCCTGGTCCGCGGACGTGGGGAGGCTCGCGGCGCTGGCTGGATGGACGAGCGACTGGTTCTCGTTCACCAGCGCGGCCGCGAGGTACTGCGGCACCATGAATCCGGAGGTCGCGCCGGGGTCCGGCGCCAGGAAGGCCGGCAGTCCGCGGTTCAGGGCGGGATGGAGCAGTCGGGAGGTCCGCCGCTCGGAGAAACCGGCGATGTACTGGCTCGCGATCGCGAGCGTGTCGAGCGCCAGCGCCAGCGATTGTCCGTGGAAGTTCCCTCCGCTCACGAAGTCGTCGGGCTCGAAGACCACGGGATTGTCGGTCACCGCGTTCAGTTCCCGCTCGACGAGGCTCCCGGCGAACCCGAGGGCGGACTCGACCGCGGAGAGCACCTGCGGGATGCAGCGCAGGGTGTACGGGTCCTGACCGGACCAGGCCGCCTGGGGCACCGCGAGCGCGCTCCCCGCCAGCAGGGTGCGAATGCGGGCCGCGACCCGGCGCTGCTCGGGCGAGTTGCGGATCTCTCCCAGCCGGTCGTCGAAGGACTCCGGCCGTCCCTCGAGCGCGTCGAGCGAGATCGAGGCCGCCACGAGCGCGGCGTCCTCGAGGTTGCGCAGGTCCTCGACCGCGAGGGCCAGGTAGGCGGTCATCAGCGCCGTACCATTCAGCAACGCGACCCCCTCCTTCTCCGCCAGGGACAACGGCGCTACGCCGGCGCGTCGGAGGGTCTCCGCGGCGGGTTCGGGCGCCCCAGTGGCGGCGACGAACGCCCCCTCGCCCAGCATCGCGAGCGCGAGGTGGGCGAGCGGGGCGAGATCACCGGACGCGCCCACCGACCCCTGCTCGGGCACCCACGGGACGAGTCCATGGTTGAGGAGGTCGACCAGCCGCTCCACCACCTCCGGTCGGACCCCGGAATTCCCGCGGGCGAGGGAGTTGGCGCGCAGCAGGATCAGGGCCCGAACGAGGTCGGGCGGGAGCGGCGCCCCCGTCCCGCTCGCGTGGCTCCGGACCAGGGAGACCTGGAGCTCTCGGCTCTTCGCCGAGGGGATCGTCTGGTGCGAGAGCCCGCCGAACCCCGTGGTCACGCCGTAGACGGGGCGGTTGGCCGCCACCGCCCGATCGACCGCCGCCCGACTGGACGAGATGGCGGCGCTCGCGCGAGGGTCCACCTGCACGAGTCGGCCGTGCCGCGCGACGGACACCAGGTCCGCGAGGGAGAGCGACCGGCCGTCGAGCGAGAGGACCTCCGTCATGGACGGGCGCCCCCCACGGGGGGCCGGGACGGGGTCCCCACCGGGCTCGCCTAGGCCGGGACGACCAGCTCGCCGCCCGGCTTTTGGTTGGACGGGACCCGATGCGTCTTGACGCCCTTCGCCTGCCAGAAGACCTCGGCGAACTCCTGGACCTGTTTCAGGAGCTCCTGGGCGTCGGCGATGTTCGTCCCCTGCCGGGTCTTGGAGGCCTGCTTCAGGATCTTCCAGGTGAG
>JASHXS010000034.1 GCA_030043405.1 Thermoplasmata archaeon
GTCCAGGAACACGCCACCGTCCCCCTCCGACGGGAGGTGGAGGGCATGCTGGCGCAGGCGTTCGCGGGCAACTTCCGCGAGGCGCGGAGCCAGCTGTACGCCCTGATGACGGACCGGGGGGCCGCGGGCGAGGAGATCCTGCGGGCGGTGCACGGTTACTTGCCGGATATCAGCGACCAGGTCCTGCCGCCCCGGGAGAAGGTGCGGCTCGTGGAGTACCTAGGGGAGCTCGACTTCCGGCTCGCCCAGGGGGCCTCCGATCGGGTGCAGCTGGAGGCCCTGCTCGCCCACCTGGCGGCGAACGCGCCGGCGCGGAAGTGAGCCGTGGCCCGCCAGAAGGACGTAGGGGAGAAGCCCCGGGTGGCCCGGCGCGCCGTCGCGACCGGCGAACTCCGCGTCGGGGCGGCCACCCGTCGCGCCATCCGACGTCGCGTCGTCGAGAAGGGCGACCCCGTTGCCGCCGGCGAGCTGGCCGGCCTCCTCGCGATGAAACGGACGCCCGAGCTCATCCCGCACTGTCACTCGGTGGCCCTCACCTCGAGCGGCGTCGACCTCCGGGTCTCCACCCGCGGGGTCCGCGTCCGCGCGGAGGCGGAAGCGGTCGACCGAACCGGGGTCGAGATGGAGGCCCTGGTCGGGGCGACCGTCGCCCTCCTCACGGTGTGGGACATGGTCAAGTACCTCGAGAAGGATGGCCGCGGGCTCTATCCGCACACCTCGCTCGGGCCCGTCCGGGTCACGGTCAAGCAGAAGGGCGGGAAATCCACACGATGACGGAACCGGCGGCAGCCCCCAGCGCGACGAGTCGCCACCACCTTGGCGGTAGCCGATCGCTCTCCTTCGGAGTCCTGTCGGTGTCCGACACGCACACCGAGAGCGACGACCCGTCGGGTCATCTGGCGCGCGACCTCCTCCAGAAGGCCGGCCACAAGGTCCTCCACTACCACCTGGTCGCGAACTCCATCGCCGACGTGCGCGACACGCTGGAGCCGTGGCTCGCGGAGATCCCGCTCGAGCTCGCCATTACCGTGGGCGGCACCGGCGTCAGCTCGCGTGACCTGACGGTCGCCGCGCTCGAGGCGATGGGTGGGAAGAAGCTCGAGGGGTTCGGCGAACTCTACCGGTCCCTGAGCTTCCAAGAGGTGGGACCGCTCGCGATGATCAGTCGGGCCGGACTGTACGTGATCAACGGCAAGCCGGTGTTCGCGCTCCCGGGCAGTGAGCGGGCCGTTCGCACCGCGATCGAGAAGCTGATCGTCCCAGCCTCGATCCATCTCGTCGAAGAGTTGGAACGTTAGGAACCCGGACGCCGGCGGAGGGAGAGGGCCCCCAGGGGCGGCGGGCCGGGGTCGAGGATCTGCGGCGGGAGCCCCTGGGTGCGACAGAACGCGGCCCAGGCGGGGTTGGCGTCGACGTGGTGACAGAGGAGCACTCCCTTGGGAGAGAGCCGTTCCCACGCCGCATGCAGCTCAAATCGAGCCCGCGCGGGGACCGGGCCGTTGTCGTAGAAGAAGAGGTCGATCGCGCCCGACCGGGCGAGGATCTCGCGGAGGCGGTCCTCCGTGTTGCCGAGCGCCAGCGTCCAGCGGGAGCGCAAGGGGGGAGGCACGAACTGGCCTACCGCGACCTCGTGGACGCCCGCCGAGCGTCCCGCGGTCGGACCCGGACCAAGCGAAATGAGCTCCCCTACGCCGTTCGCTTCGAGAGCCGCCAGCAGCCACGCGGTGGAGTAGCCGGGCCGCACGCCGGTTTCGAGCAGCACTCGCGGCCGCTGCGCCCGGACGATGAGGTAGAGGAGCGCTCCCTGCGGGAGCTCGTGCGTGAAGGCGATCCCGGCGCCGCGCTCCAGGAGCTGGTCCGGGAGGTCGCTCTCCCGCAGCTCCCGACGGAACCGCTGCAGGTCGGGGGTACTGACGTCGGTGAGGCCGACGATGCCATCCAGCGCGCTCTGGCGAAAGAGCAGCATCCGTTGGCGGATCGCCCGTCGGGCCGCGGGCGAGACGAGCGAGCGGCGGCGGCTGACCCGGTCGACCATCGGGACGGCCTCCCCGGCGATGGTGTCGGTGTCGGGAGCCATGAGAGCGACTTCTCCGGACCCGGACCGGAGGTTCACGATGGATAGATGGGAGTCATCCTACAAATGATGTGCGGGGCGCCCCGACGCCGGCAGTCACCCGTGGGCCAGCACACGATTTAATATCCGGGTGGTTTTCGTACCGTCGTACGGAGTTCAACATGTCAGTTCAGGAGGTCGGGGGCGCGACCTACGACAAGTTCGCGCAGGACAACGGCGCGGCGGTCATCGATGTCTGGGCGCCCTGGTGTGGCCCTTGCCGAATGGTCTCTCCCATCGTCGACCGGCTGAGCGAGAAGTACCGGGGGAAGGTCGCGTTCGGCAAGATGAACTCGGACGACAACGGCGAGAAGGCCGGCGCGCTGGGCATCATGAGCATCCCGACCCTGCTGTTCTACAAGCAGGGCAAACTCGTCGACCGGATCGTCGGGGCGTACCCCGAAGAGGTCATCGACGAGCACATCCGCCGCCTCCTCTGACTCTTCCGCCCCGGGGACGGGCGCCGACCGGCCGGGGAAAGTACCGGGGTCCCCGTCGGGGATCCCGCCCCTAGTGGGCGGGCCCTCGCGGAGGGGCACTGATGTCGCCGGACGTCGACCCTCAGCTCGCCCGCTACACCTTCCAGCGGAAGCTGGACGAGATCGCCCAGTGCCGAGGACGGGCGACCGAGCTCATCTCGCTGTACGTCTCGCCGGGCAAACAGATCTCGGACGTCATGGCGTACCTCCGGAATGAGTACGCCCAGAGTTCCAACATCAAGAGTCGGACGAC
>JASHXS010000035.1 GCA_030043405.1 Thermoplasmata archaeon
ACCTCGCCCCCGATGCGGCCCACTCCATCGCGATGACGGACCGGTCGCTCGGGATCCCGGCGCCCGCCGGCGCTCCGGCCTAGTGGGCCGCTCCCGCGGCCACGGTCGCGCTGAGGTTTCGGACGAGCGTGCCCAGGTCTCGGGCCACGCGGGGCTGGGCGGTCGCCGAGTTCGCGGAACGGTCCCCGGCCCGCACATCCGAGCGTACCCGGCCCCCGATCCAGACGACGGTCGGGCCCTCGCCGGCGCGGGCCGCCGCCCGGATCGTCACCACGACGACGTCACTTTCGAAGCCGCGACCGTACCGGTACCACGTCAGGAGCGCCACACACAGGGCGCCGAGGGCCCAGGGGACTGCGACCCACCAGACTCCGATCGCGACCGCATCAAAGATGCCGAGCCCCAGGCCGGCGCCCAGCAGCGTATAGACGGAGACCTTGCCAGCGACCGACATCGGCGCGGCCTTCAGGGCCCGTTCGCCCACCGCCCGGAAGTCGGACCAGGGATCCCCTCCCGCGTCGGTCAGCGGGGGGGTCGCGAACGAGAGGATCTCGAAGCCGCCGGACGTCAGGACGGTCCGGACCGCCTCGAACACCTGGGCCGGCGGCGTCGGGGGGAGGTTCAGCTCCTGCCGCAGGGGCAAGGAGAACCCCTCCGGCAGCTGGAGGGCGGAGGTGAGAAAGTTGCGACCGGGCGGCCGGTGGGGGGCTGGGGGCCGTCCCGACGGGGCCGACATCTGGGTCCCCCTACCCGGCGGTGGATGTTCTACCCTTCCGGTTGGGCGCCGGGAGGCTCGTCGGTCGATTTCCGGCGATCCGGCCCGCGGGCCCACGAGGCAACCGACCCGGGCCCCCCGCGCCGGACCGGCGGTCGTCACCCCAAGAACTTTATAGACCACTCAACTCGCGCGCGAGGCATGTATTATCTCGACCATCGACGGGACGTAGTCCGCATCCCCCCGGAGCGGCTCGGGCTCGAAGTCGACACTGTCCTCACGGAGCTCGCCCAGCAGCAGTTCGAGGGGAAGCTGGTGGACGGCCAGAACCTGGCGGTCACGATCCGCGATGTGAAGGCGCTCGGCGAGGGTCACATCATCCACGGCGACGGCGGGGTGTACCAGGAAGTGGAGTACGAAGCGCTCCTGTTCCGGCCCGAGATCCAGGAGGTCGTCGAAGGAGCCGTCGTCGAGATCCGGAAGTTCGGGGCCTTCGTGCGGTTCGGTCCGCTGGACGGTCTCCTCCACGTTTCGCAAGTGATGGACGACCGGGTCAACATCGACGAACACAACCAACGCCTGGTCGGCGTGGAGACGAAGCGCGACCTGAAGGTGGGCTACAAGGTTCGGGCCCGCGTCGTTTCCCTCTCGCTCTCCGAGATCTCCCCGCGCGACAGCCGGATCGGGCTCACGATGCGTCAGCCGGCGCTCGGCCGTCTCGAGTGGATCATCGAGGCGCACAAGAAGACGGACGACAAGTCCGGGAAGAAGGCGGCCGCCGCGGCGCCCAAGAAGGCGGCCCCCGCCGCGAAGCCCGCCGCTCCCGCCGCGAAGGCCGCGGCCGCGGAGTGATGTCCCATGATGAACCTCAAAGCCTGCAAGAACTGCAACACGATCACGGACCAGGCGAAGTGCCCGAAGTGCGGGGGCGAAGTTTCCCGCGAGTGGCAGGGGTACCTCGTGGTCATCGACCCCGAGCGGTCGGAGATCGCCCGGAAGATGGGGATCCATGCCGCGGGCCGGTACGCCCTCCGAGTCAAGTGACGAGACCGCGTGGGCGGTTCCCGCCTCGCTGCGCCCGGTGCTGGCCCAGAAGTACGGCCCGGTCCTCGCCGGAGATGCCGCCGACGCCCACCTGGAGACCCTGGGGCTTTTCGCGACGTGCGGCGACCGGGTGACCCAGCGGGCGATCGAGCTGGAACACCTCCCGCTGATCGGGATCGTCGACTACGCCACCCAGCGGAACGAACCGATCCCGCGGGGCATCTTCCAGCCACTGGCGGCCCGTCGAACCCTCCAGGTGTGGAACCCGGCCGGCCTGCTCACCGAATCGCTGCGCCGCGCGGTGCGCGAGATGGTGGCGAGTGGTGGGGGACTGATCGAAGTGGACGGCGAAGAGGACCTCGGCTCGCTCGCCCTCGTCGAATCGCTCCCGGCCGGGGCTACGGTTATATACGGTATCCCGGGTGAGGGGGTCTCCTTCGTAACGGTCGACGCCGACGCGAAGAATCGTGTCCGCGAACTGATCGCGCAGATGGAACCGAGAAGGGTAGTCCGTGGAGATTAAGGTCCTCGACGAGAAGGCGAACCCGCTGCTCAAGCGGCGGGAGTACTCGTTCGAGGTCAGCCACGCCACGGCCGCGACCCCGAAGCGGGATGAGGTACGCGCCGAGTTCGCGAAGGTCGCGAAGGCGCCGAAGGACCGGGTCATCATCGAGCGGATGCGTGCCCGTTACGGGACCGCGACGACCCGCGGCGAGGCGATGGTGTACGAGAGCGTCGAGGCGGCGAA
>JASHXS010000036.1 GCA_030043405.1 Thermoplasmata archaeon
GATCTCGGGTGTATCGAGTGGGCTACACGATCCTCTACCCGCTGCTCCAGCTGGTGAAGCTGGTGGCTCCCGGGTCCATGACGTCCACCGATCGGGTGGGTCTCGCGATGATCCACGTCGTCGATCGCGGGTGGCCGACGCCGTGGATCTCGACCCGCGACATCAACACCCTGGCCCGCTAGGCGGCCGGCGGGCCCGCCCATCCGGTTCCACCGGGGTTTCAGCCGACTTCCCGACCAGGGGGATGTTTATCCGACTCCCGTCCCACCGGAGTGGGGAGGGACCGATGCGGAAGCTGATCACCTGGAACCTGGTGACGGTCGACGGCTTTTTCGAGGGAGAGAAGAGAGGCGATCTCTCCTTCCACCGCGAGGCGTGGGGACCGGGGCTCGAAGCGTTCGTCCAGGAGCAATTACGCTCGGTCGGTGGGCTCCTCTTCGGGCGGGTGACGTACGAGCACATGGCGGCCCACTGGCCCGGGCAGAGCGGCGAGGTGGCCCACTTCATGAACTCGGTCCCGAAGTACGTCTTTTCCCGCACCTTGAGCAAGGTCGACTGGCGCAACAGCCGACTGGTGAAGGGCGATCCCGCTACCGAAGTGGTACGGCTGAAGCACGGTGATGGCCCGGACCTCTTCCTGTTCGGAAGCGCCAACCTCGCGTCCACCCTCATGGCGGCGGGGCTCGTGGACGAGTACCGGCTAGGCGTGACCCCGGTCCTGCTCGGTCGAGGGAACCCGCTGTTCAAGCCGAGCTCCCGATTGGCCAGGCTACGCCTGCTGGAAGCGAAGGCACTGGAAGGCGGCTCCGTGATCCTCCGCTACGCGCCGGACCGGGTGTGAGCCTCGCCCCCCGGGGCCTATGGAGTGTACGAACCGCTTCGAAGTCCCCTTGCTATTCGCCTGAAGGTCCCGGGTCCAAATAGGACCGTCTCCCACCCTCTATCCTCCACGGGCCCCCGGTGCGCCGGGGACCCGTGGGGGCGCGGAACCGCTTCGGGGCGCCGGGCTGGGACCCCAGCGCCCCACCCTAGGGGGCCCGGATCTGATATCGCGTTCGAGTGCGGTCGGGCGGTGGGCCGGGTTGGCGCGACCCACCTCCCTCGCCCGACCCTCCTCGGGAAGCTATTTCCACGGCGCGCCGATTCGCCTCGCCGCGACCGGGGGAGTATGGCGTATTTCGTGGTGACGTACGAGCAAGGACCCTCGTGGGTCGCCGGGCGAGCGATGCGCGAGCAATCGCAATGGGCGGACCACGCCGCCTATGTGAATCGGGCGATGTACGCCGGCCGCGTCGTGTTGGGGGGACCGATCGGAGACGGGGAGGTCCACCGCGCCCTCCTCATCACCTACTTCGCGGATCCGGTCGCGCTGCAGTCGTGGATTGGAGAGGACCCCTGGATCCAGTCCGGCGTCCTCGGCCCGCCCTCGGTGGTCGCGCTCAACCTTCTGGTCAGTTTTGACGACCTCGACCCGGTCCTCGCGAAGATGCGCGAAATGGCCTCGGCGGGCTGAAGTCCCTCGAACCGGCCCCTGCCGGGACCCTTATCCCCCGCCTCCCCTCCGGGCCCCACGCGGGTCGACCACCGATGACCTGGGATGGATTCTTCACGGCCGAGGTCGGAGCCGCCGCCGCCTTGACCGGCTTGATCTTCGTCGGGATCTCGATCAACCTCAAGCGGATCATCGAGGTTCCGATGATCGCCAACCGGGCCCTCCAGTCGCTCCTGATCCTGATCGGGGCGCTGGCGGTGCTGTCGCTGTTGCTTGTTCCCGATCAATCGGACCTACTCGCCGGAGTCGAAGTGGTCGTCGTCGCCCTCGCCATGCTCGCCTTGCTCAACGGGATCGAGCTCCGAAGCTGGCGGTCCGTCGACCCGAAGTGGCGGCGCGTCCTCGGCCAGCACACCGTCGAAATCCAGGCGCCGTGGGCACTCTTCCTCGTCGGCGGGGCCTTCCTCGTGGCCGGTTCACCCTCCGCGCTGAACTGGTTCGTGCCCGCCACTCTCCTGAGCTTCTTGATCGCCCTCCTCGAAGCGTGGGTGATCACGGTCGAGATCCTTCGCTGACCCCCGAGCGTAAGGCCGGCCCCGCCCGGGGGAGGTGGGCCGGGTCGGTCTCGACCGGGTTCGCCCCCGAGCCGCAAAGGGTCAAGATGCCGCCGGCGCTCCCTCCTCGAGGCGCGACATGAGCGAGCAGCTGCCCGAATTGGTCCTCCCGATCGAAGAGCGAGACCACACGGTCGGGCCCCGGTCCGCGCGGTACACTCTCGTCGAGTACGGGGACTTCGAGTCGCCCGATTGTCGGAACGTGAGCGGCACCGTCCGCGAGTTGATCCGGGAACTGGGTGACGATCTCTGTTTCGCCTTCCGGAACTTTCCCCAGCCGAAGCGGCATCCCCGGTCCCAGACGGCCGCCGAGGCCGTGGAGGCCGCGGGCCTCCAAGACAAGTTTTGGCTCATGCACGACCGGACGTTCGACCACCAAGGAGAGCTGTCCGATCGCGAGTTGCGGGAGCTCGCCCGGGGCCTGCCGGTCGACATGGCGGTCTTCGAACGCAACTTGGCCTCCGGAGAAGCGCGCCAGCGAGTCCGGGAGGACCTCGAGTTGGCCGAGGAAGACGGGGTCGGAGACACACCCACCTTCTTCGTGAACGGCCTCCTCTACACCGGGCAGTACGAGTTCCTGCCCTTGCTCCAGGCTCTGCAGCAAGCTCCGAAGCACTAGGCCCGGTCCGGCCCGTTGGACCCGGTCCCGGGCCGCGGGGCTGAGGTCTAGCCGTGCCAACCTCGGACCTACGCCGCACTTCCCCCGTTCGCTGGCCTCTCGGCAGCGGAGAGTATCGCCGAGGGGCCGACGTTCATTCGGGGACGGAAGGGCGGCCCGAGGAGTGGCCGGACCGGGCCGCGGGCCCCCCGAAATCAGTGACCCGGTAGCCGGTTCGCTGACCGGGGCCGGTCTACCTACCTGATGAGGGCCGACCCTCTGGCCCGCGAATGGCCATGGCGAGTGGAAGGGCGTCGTCGAACCCCCCCGCAGCCCGGGCCCCAAGCGACCCCGCGCGGCGACGGGATGCGCTCCTTGTTGGACTCACGGTCGCCGCGGGCGTCGTCGACGCCGTCAGTTTCCTCGGTCTCGGCCAGATCTTTACGGCGAACATGACGGGCAACCTCGTGTTCTTGGCCCTCGCCTTGGGAGAGGAGAGCCTTCCGGCGGCGCTCCATTCCGGGGTCGCGCTCGCCGTTTTCTGTCTGGGGGCCGTCGCCGCTGGCGCGATACTACGACGGTCGCGATCGGCTAGCGTGTGGCCCCGCCACGTGACGTGGCTGCTGTGGGCTGAGCTGCTTTGTTTCGTGGCTTTCGCCGGACTCTGGATCGCGCTCCGAGGCCAGCCGGGGGTCGAGCTGGTCTACGCGCTCATCGGGTTGAGCGCCTTCGGAATGGGCTTGCAGAATGCGGCCGCTCGGCACCTGGCGGTGCCCGGGCTCACCACCACGGTGGCGACGGGCGCCCTGACGCTGTTCATGGTCGACCTGCCGGCGCTCGGCGTGACCGGCAGCGCTCAGCGGCGGGCGGCGTGGACGATCGCTGGGCTCTTCGTCGGGGCTGCCGTGGGCGCGACGCTGATGGTGTATGCCCGCGTCCTCGCCCCGTTGGTCACCGTCGCAACGGTGGCCGTTGTGGTAGCGGTCGCCACGACCGGCTTCGCCGACTAGCCGGGGCGCCCGCGGAGCGTTTCCAGTGGCGACGACGGTCGGCAGAGCGTGGTCGGGGCTCCGACTCTGACGCGCTACGACCTCTCCCCGGCCAGCCAGACGGCCCAGCTAAAGGACTAAGCCAAGGTGGTCAGTTCTCGGACTGATGGGCGCCCTGACCGACGACATGAAACGCGTGATCCGGGAGCAACGGTTGGGGTACGTCGCCACGGTCAACGTCGAGGGCCAGCCCAACGTGTCCCCGAAGGGGTCGCTCACCGTTTGGGACGACGACCGACTGGTGTTCGCCGACATCGAGTCGCCGGGGACCATCCGCAACCTAGAGACCAACGAGAACGTCGAGGTCAATGTGGTCGACCCGCGCGTGCGCAAGGGGTACCGGTTCCGGGGCCGGGCCAAGGTGCTCCGGACCGGCCCGGTGTACTGGAAGGTGCTCGAGCACTACAAGAAGGAAGGCGCCGACGTGCGGAGGGTCCGCACCATCGTCGTGATCGACGTGATCCATGCGGCGCTGCTGGTCTCGCCCGTGTACATCACGGGACTCACCGAACCGGAGGTCGGCGCCCTGTGGGACGAATTCCACGCCAAGGCGTCCAAGAAGACCGTGTCGGACCTGATTCCACCCAATGACTTCTGACGTCGGGTCAGGTACGGACGGAACCGAGTCGATACGTCGGGGGAGAGCGGCGCGCATAGGAACGTCGGGGGAGTAGGTTGGGGGGTCTCCTGGTCTCCGGCGCACCCGCCACCGCCGATGCGGTGCTCCTGTTCGAGCTGGCGGTCGGCCTCCTCCTGATCCTTGGGATGCTCGTCGTCCGCGGGGGCCACATTCGGCTCCACATGTACATCCAGGGCTCGATGATCCTGGTCAACATCCCCGTCGTGCTCGTCTGGATGGTACCCGAGTACCTGCGGTATGTGGTGCCCGGCCTGCCGGGGGCGCTGGCCCAGTCCGTCTACTGGGTACCCACGCTGATGCTAGCCGCCGGGGCGGTGGCCGAAGCGCTGGGGATCTACATCCTGCTGGTCGCCGGCACGACACTCCTGCCCGAGCGCTGGCGATTCCGAAACTACAAGGCCTGGATGCGGACGGAACTCATCCTCTGGTGGGCGGTCCTGTTGACTGGCGTGGCGACGTACTACCTCTGGTACGCGCCGAGCTGACCCGCGTCTCCCCGGCCCGACCAAGAGGGGATGCCACCGACGGGACGCTAGGCGTGGGTCCGACGTGGGGGGCCGTCCTCCCGCGCGTCGGCCGCGATCTTCTTCCGGGCGACGTCGGGATGTTGAATGTACAGGATGATCGCGTTGGCATGCCCGTGGCCGAGCTGGCAGTCGGACTTCAGCCACCGAAGCAGTTCCCCGTACTTCGAGAGGCCCTGCCGGCTCGCCTCGGCCTGGAACCATTCGGGGCCCTTCCCGGTCTTCGTCCGAATGTTGTCGATGTACGCCTTGTAAGTCATCGACGCCCTCGACGGAACGCGGTTGACGCCGATACCCGAACCCGCGAGTCGAGTCCCGTTTCGGGCCCGCCCGCGTCCCGGTCCGACCTCATGGGGGCGGAACCGACGGGGGCGGCGCAACCCGGACCTTGACCAACGGGTGGCGCGGGAAGTAGTAGTAAACCAGGTAGGCCAAGATCGCCACGTAGAGGATGATGCCACCCACGATCGCCAAGATCGTGTTCTCCCACACCCGCGACGTTCCGTAGTCCTGGACGTAGCCCAGGAGCCCCGAGATCGCGACCGTGAATGCCAAGCCGAGGGAGACCTGGAGCGTCGAAGGGGGCTTCCGGTAGAAGACCACCGAAATCAGACCGGGAAGAATCATGACCGGGCAGACCACCCGAGCGTTATATCGCCGGAGACCGGCCGTGTCGTTCGGGCTTCAACTTTCTGGTCCAAACTAGCGAGCGGACCGCTCGCGCTGGGTTCGGTAGGCCACCCGTCCACCCGCGCCCGGCCCTGTGCGTGACCCCCGCCACCGTCCAACTCGGTGGTTGAGGGTGCCTGGACGAGGAACCGGCGGGCGGCAGGGGTGTCCCATGCCCCGGCTGACCCGCGTTCGGACGATCGAGGACCAGGGCGCCGGGCGAGGCTTCCGCACCGGGTGACTCACGGCGCACTCGACAGCGCCGTCCGGGGGGGCCATCCCCCAGGCGCCGCCGGTGAGAGCGGGGCCCGACTCAATGGGGGAGAGGGACGGCCTTCCCGTCCACCTCGACCCGGGCGCCAGCCACGATGGACCAGGCGAAGAGGCTCGAGGCATTCTTCCCGCCGGCGGACCGGTTCATCCCGACCGAGACCATGACCGCCCCCGCCTCGAGATCCTCGACCTGCGGCGTGTTGTGGAGCTTCGGGTTCAGCCCGATGGCGAGCTGCCCCGGTTGGTCCCGGCCCTTGCCCCCCTTCTGGAAGTCGGCCTCGAACTTCGACCCACCGGAGGCGAAGGTCGCGCTCGTGAGCCGTCCCTTTGCGAACTCGAACCGGGGTTCGGTCGCGATCTGGTCATCGTAGTAGTCCGTTCGGTTCCCGACGATCACGCCGTCGGCGACCGACTCATCCAGGGCGACCCGGACGGAACCCGACGGAAGGGTCGTCAGCATCCGAAAGGGTCGCTTCCGATCCTCCGGAGTCACCTGGCCGACGTTCGCCTGCGGCTCGCGTCCGGCGAGTCCGAGCGTGAGGTCGGTCCCGTTCTCGTGGGTGATGTGCACGCGCCGGCCGGCCCGGAGGGCCTTGACGATCGGCGCGGCGGACCGCGACAGCGTGGCTGGCTCGACGAGGGTGGCTTCCACGAGGTCGCGTGTCCAGGTGCGGAGATCGACCCCGTACGCCTGGGCGAGCGTCGGGTAGGGGCGACCGAGTTCCAGCCGCGCGCCCCGGAGCCCGGCTTTCCGAGCCGTGCTGTACCAGGCCGGGTTCCAAGCCATGAGCTGGTCGGCGTCCCGGACCGAGAGGGAGTTCAGGCGGACCCGGTCCCCGGGGCCCCACATATGGATGTAGACATCGGTCTTCGCGAGCGCCGCCCACTCATGGTCCGGCTTCTGGCCCAGGACCTTCGCTCCCCCGCTGTTGACCGTGTCCCAGTAGGCGGCCTCGTCCTCGTACAGGATGACCGGCAGGGCCTTCAAGCGGCGGGCCTCCCGGGCCAGGCTCACCGCCCACGGAAGAGTGTGCGGCCACGCCTCGATGGTGACGCTCTCCCCGGGCTTTACCTGGAGATTCTTGCGGAGGATGGACTGGGCCAGCCGGGACTCGGTATCCGTCGGGACGGGCGATTTCGGCATGGCCGCCCCAGGGTCGCGGTCGTACTTATGTGCCGAATTTTTCCTCGGCCGCGGGTCCTCGCCCGCCGGGGCCCCGGGCGGATCAGCCGCGGGTGGACTCGACCTCGTCGATCCACTCGCACTCGATGCCGGCGTGTTGGTGGTGCTTCGCGACGGCCTCCCGATTGGGAGCATCGAGCACGCAGTAGACCTTGTTCTCCTTCTCGTTGAACAGGATGTCGTGATGGGTCACGCCGAAGGAGTCCTTGGGCGCGTGCTGCAACTTCTTCAGAACCTCCGGCGACAGCTTACCGAGCGGGTGGGTGTCGATGTACTTCGGCATGCCGGCCCCCAGACGTTGGCCCCTAAAGAAACCCGAGGCCCGGCCTCGGGGGCGCC
>JASHXS010000004.1 GCA_030043405.1 Thermoplasmata archaeon
GCGGCCGCGAGCACGGGACCCAGCACCTCGTACGAGCCATCGGCGGTGGCGTTGCACTCCGTCGTGCAGGCTCCCGCGTACGCATTGTAGATGCCGACGTCCGGCTCGCCCCAGCTCATCGAGATGACGTCCACGCGCTGGTTCCCGACCAGCCAGTCGACCGCTTCGTAGAGGCCCGTGTTCGAGTTCGTCCCGAACGTCATCGCGATCGACGCCCCAGGGGCCGAGGCGTGCGACCACTCGAGGTCGAGGGCCTCCTCCAGGCCCCAGCCGGTCGACGTCGAGTTGAGATCGATCGAGGTCTTCACCGGATAATTGAAGCTCACCGCCGGAGAGGGCAGGCCGAAGATCGAGTCGAAGCTCGAGAGGTCCGAAGCGAGCTGGGTCTGGGGCTCCTGCCCATCGTACACGTCGACGATCCCGATCCGCTCCCCGCTCCCGTTGGTCCCGTTGGCGATCAGCGGCGCCGACTCGTAGGCCCCCCAGATCTGGCACGGCGAGAGTCCGGCGGCCGCCGAGCTGCACGTCGCGGCGGGCCCGACCAGCGGCGTGGAGTCCGTGAGAGGCACCGCGAGGGGCTGGGGCAGGGTGACGTTCCCGAGTCCTACCGCCCCCGTCCACGGGATCCCCCCCGGCAGCACCGCCGGGGTCGGATGGCTGACGAACGTTCGACCGGTGGCCGACTCGTACGCCTCGAACGTCGTCCCGAACGCCGCCGCCATGTCTGAGGTGGGGCCGGTCACGGAGACGAGCGACCCACCGGGCAAGACTTGGGCCGACAGACCGAAGCCTTCGAAGTAGGCCCGGGTGGCGGCCAGCGCGGAAGCGGTCGCTCCGAATTCGGAGGCGACCTGGGTCGAGGAGAGGTAGTGGTGATAGTCACCGGTGCCGGCCGTGTATTCGCTGTCGATCTGGGCGCTGAGCCCCGAAGGGTTCTGGGACGCGAGCGCGACCAGGACGTTCATCGATGCGCTCGCGTTCGCCGGGCCGAGCAGCTGGTCTCCGACGGACGGGGTGAACCCCGGCGCTACCGTGACGGGCCCGGCGGGGACCGGGGCGACGTCGACCGGCCCGGTCGAGGAGCGGGGAGGCGCCGGGAGGTGCGCGGACGGAGCGAGCGGTACCGCGACCGCGAGCAGCGCTACGACCGAGAGGAAAATCGCCAGAGGCACTCGGAGAGAGGCCGTACGCCGACGCACGAGCGAGACCAGCCCGGGGTCCTCCATAAGGGTGACCCCGCGCGCGTCCCTCCGCCCGAGACGGTTTATGCTCGGCCCCGCGTAGTGGCCACCGGAAATCCGTGAACCCGTACCTCGGCTACGAGATCGCGCTGGTCGTCGTGGCCCTGTACGTCCTCATCGTGGTCCTGCTCTACCGCGGGAAGTACATCGCCCCCAACAGCGCGCTGTCGTTGTTGGGCCCGGCCCTCATGATCAAGACCCGCCGCGGGCGCGACGCCCTGGACCGGTGGGGGCGATTCCGCCGCTTCTGGACGGCGGCCTCCGACCTCGGGATCGCGCTGGCGGTCGTCTCGATGGCGACGATCATGGTGACGCTCCTGATCGAGGCCGCGCTGGCGTTCCGGGTGTCGTCGGCGGCCGCCCCGACGGTCG
This sequence comes from Thermoplasmata archaeon, assembly GCA_030043405.1. Taxonomy (GTDB): domain Archaea; phylum Thermoplasmatota; class Thermoplasmata; order Lutacidiplasmatales; family UBA184; genus Lutacidiplasma. Next base: position 1,614 of record JASHXS010000004.1, read on the forward strand.
AGGAGGCGATCGGCCTGCCCGGCATCAACCCGTTCATCCCGATCGGGTACGGGATCGTGGCGTTGGTCGTCGGGGTCGTGCTCCACGAGCTCGCGCACGGGGTCGTCGCGCGCTCGCAGGGCATCGGGGTGAAGAGCCTCGGCATCCTCTGGTGTGTCGTTCCCGTCGGGGCGTTCGTCGAGCAGGATGACGCGGACATGCTCGCCGCCCCGCGGCGGAAGCGGGACCGGGTGGCGGCGGCGGGGATCCTCGCCAACCTGGCCATCGCGGTCGGTTTCTTCCTGGTGCTCGCCGCCTTGGTCTCGACCTCGGTCGCCACCAACGCGAACGGAGTGGGGATCGCCTACGTCCAGCCGGGATCGCCCGCCGCGAACCTGAGCCTCGCCCCCGGCGACATCCTCATCGCCGTCAACGGAACGGCCCTCACGACGGTCGACCTGTTCGAGTCGACGCTCGCGAAGACCACCCCCGGCGAGAACGTCTCGGTCGTGTACTACTCCGCTGCTTCCGGTCAGACCATCTCCACGACCGTCACCCTCGCCCCCAGTCCGAGCGTGGCCGGTCGCGGATTCCTCGGGGTGGCCCCCGCCTTCCTCACCCCCTCCGGCCTGAAACAGACGCTCATCTCGCCGCTCAGCAGTTCGAGCGGCCCGTTGGTCGGGGCCCTTTACTGGATCTCGCTCCCGCTGGCGGGGCTGGAGCCGGTCAGCGGTTCGACGATGGACTACTTCCACCTCACCGGACCCCTCGCGGGTGTCGGCATGACGGGCTTCTGGATCGGGGCCAACATCCTGTACTGGATCGCCTGGATGAGCCTCCTGCTCGGGCTCTCGAACGCGCTCCCCCTGATCCCGCTCGACGGCGGACTCCTCTTCCGCGACTTCGCGGCGAGCGTGGCCGCCCGGTTCCGAAAAACCTGGTCGGAGGCCAAGCTGGAGGACTTCGGCGGGCGGGCCGCAGTCCTTTCCTCCGTGCTGGTCTTGGTGCTGCTCGCATGGCAATTCGTCGTCCCGCGGCTCTTCTAGACGAGAGCTCCCTGTTCGGGGAGTATCCCTTCCTGCCGGGCGCCGAGGTCCTCCTCCGCGACCCCACCTGGACGCTGCGAAGCCTGTTCGAGGAGCGACGGTACGAGCCGGCCCGGGTGCTCGGCCGCGCCCGCATCCTGGCCGCCGCCGACGACCCGCGGGCGGCGCGGGATGTCGCGGAGTTCGCCGACGCCACGCCCGAGGTCCGCTACCTCTCCTTCCTCTTCGCCCGGGTCGTCCTCTCCAGCGCCCCGTCGTTCGCGGCGCTGCGTCGATGGGCCGTGGCGGAGTCCAAGCGGAGCTCGAGCCGTCTCGAGCGACTCACGGGCCCCGAACAGGAGGACGAGATCCTCGCGGTCGCCGCCCGGCTGCAGGCTTCGCTGGCCCCGTCGGCGGCGGGGATCGACATCCCGCTCGTCGACTACGTCCGCCTCGCCGCCCCCATCCGGGAGGGGGACTTCCGACTAGTCCGGCAGGAGGTCCGCCGTGGCGTGGTCACCGTTCGGCCAGCCCGGGCTGCGCGTCTCCTGGAGGAAGCCATCCGTCGGCTGCTGGCGACGCCGGTTCCCCTCAGCGACGACGTGCTGCAATTCGTCCGGGGACGCGAGGCGGAACTGTTCCAAGAGCTCGTGGCCCGGATGCCCCTCCCCGTCACTCGTGGCGCGCTGGGGGGAGGCTCCCTCCGGGTGGACCGGTTCCCTCCGTGCATCCGCAAGATGCGGCGCACGTTGCAGCAGGGGGAGAACCTCTCCCACTCCGGGCGCTTCGCGCTCGCCGCCTTCTTGCACCGGGCGGGG
>JASHXS010000037.1 GCA_030043405.1 Thermoplasmata archaeon
AGGAAGAGGCTGATCGCGAGGCCGGCCGCCCCCGGCGCGGTGGTCGGGGTCCCGAAGAAGACGATGGCCGAGGTCGCCACGGGCAGCGTCGCCGACAGCGCGCTCGCCCACTGCCGGATCGACCAGCTCGTCCACGTCATGACCAGGCCCACGAGGGCGAGGCTGATCCCGGCGAGCGAGAGCGGATAGTACCACGGGAGGATCGACAGGTGGGCGAACGGTCCCTCGCCCGCGATGCGCAGTCCGTAGACGACCGCGATGAGGGCATTGACGGCCACCGCTGCGACCGTCGTCGAGAAGTGGGGCTCCCAGGGCCAGAGCTGGAACGCTTCCCACTTGGTCGTGAGCGCGATGAGCGAGATGGCGAGACCCGCCGCGATGGGGATGATCAAGAATGCCGTATCGTTGAGCGCGGCGAGACCGGTGGCGGCGTGGGGAAGGGACGGTAGGGTGGGGTCGAGCAGGAGGACGATGATGCCATCCAGGGCCAGCGCCGCCGAGATCAGGACCGCGTACAGGTGGGCCGAGCGTCCGATCCGCAGTTGCAGGAGGGCGTCCTCGCTGGCGTGCTTGAGATCCTCGGGCCCCGGGACCGTCACCGAGCGGGTGGCCGGGGCCGGAGCTTTGGCCGGCGTCGACTTCGCCATCAAACCGACTACGCCGTGAATTGGGGGCCCATCTTACTTAATCGTGTGGGATTTGATGTTATACGGAGCCCGAGACGAGGACGGCGGCGGCCGCCCCGATCCGTGGAGTCTCCCGACCCGCGAGCTCCTCGAGCTCCAACAGGTGGGACCACGCGACGGGGTCTCGCCCCACGGTTTCCAGGCGATCCGGTAAGGCCCCCAGGAGCGGAGCGACCGCGAGCATCTCCTCGATCCGTACCCCGAGGTCCACGAGAGATTGGGTGAGCTCCTGCGACCCGAATCGGTAGAAGGGACCCGGGTCCGCCCGGCGGATCGGCTCGGCGGCGTATCCTTCCCCCTCGATACGGGGTCGGAGCGCCCGGACGGGGGCGCGCAGCAGCCGGGCGAGGGTGCTCGTGGGCAGACGTGCCAGGTACAGGGCGTGCTCCCCCGGTCCGGCGACCACTTCGAGGATCAGTCGCCCCCCCGGGGCCAGCAGGTCCCGCGCGCGCGCCAGGAAGGCGGGGGCCCCGCGGCCGGCGAACCCTAACGCATTCCCGAGGAGCACGACCTCCCGAAATGCCCCGCGGGCGAACGGGGGATGCTCGCCGTCGCCGCGCACCGCATCGAACGGGACCCGTACTTCGCGTCCGGCCAACCGCAGCATCTCGAGGGATAGGTCCAGGGCGACCCGCCGAGCCCGCGGACCCCCCAAGTGCGGCAGGAACCGACCGGGTCCGCTCCCGACGTCCAGGACCCATCCGTCGGGGGCGGGATGGCGCTCGAGAAACCGGACGCGAAGTTCCTGGAAGAGTCGTCGCTGGGCGGTCCCTTCGTATCGGGCCCACTCGCGTCGGGCGCGGTAGGCATCCAGCTGTCGGAAGCGCTCCTTGGCAGCGGAGGTCGATGTTCGGCTCGGGACTCTTCCAGTCCTCGACGGCGAGCGGGAGCCTCGCCCCGACGCCGACCGTGAGCTGCGAGGGGCCGGCACCGGGTGCGAATGGAGCAAGCCCCCTTTATAAGGCCCCGTTTTCTTCTTGCCGAAGGGTCGACAGTATGCCGTACTATGAGTGCCCCAAGTGTGGCGGGGGGTACGTGATCGATGTGCCGCCGAGCGCCCGTCCGGTGTGCGACCGCGATGGGGCCCGCTTGAAGCGGGCGAGTGACGCGTCGTACTCGAAGAACTCCCGCCAGGAGTAGGTCGGGCCGCGGGCCGCATGTCGGCGGGAGAGGAACGGCGGGGCCCGCTCGTCCACCGGGCGGTGCGCCATGGGGCCGCCCTGCTCTTGCTGGCCGCCCTCATCTGGATCGCGGCGAACCTCGTCACTCAGTGGGGGTACGGTCCGCCCACGTACAGCGTCAGCGGGAACTACATCTCGGACCTCGGCGCCACTACCTGCGGGGTCTTCGGGGGCTCGGGCTCCCTGCCCGGGCACTACGCGTGTTCCCCCTGGCATGACGTGTTCAACTACGGGACCGTAGTCTTCGGGCTGCTTGCCATCCTGGCCGTCATCCTCCTTCGGACGGCCTTCCGACCGCGACTCACGCGCACCATCGGACTGGGGCTACTCGCCCTGGCGGGGGCCGGAGCGACTGGCGTGGGCCTGTTTCCCGAGAATGTCAACATCACGGCGCACTCGAGCTCCGCCTTCTTGGCGTTCGCCGGTGCCGGATTCGCGCTCGTCTTCCTCGGGTTCGCGATGTTCCGGGATACCCGGTGGGACGGGTATCGCACGTTCACGATCGTCTGCGGGCTCGTGGACCTGGTGGCGCTGATCCTCTTCGGCACCAAGAATTATGCCGGCCTCGGCGTGGGCGGCATGGAGCGGCTGATCGTCGCGCCCGTCCTGCTCTGGATGATCGTGGCCTCTATCCACCTGCTCCGGATCCCGACGTACGCTCCGTCGGGCGTACAGGGCGTGGCGACCTAGCCGGGTCGACCGCCGGGGTCGACCCGAGCTCCGGGTCGTCCAGTTGGAACCGTACGTGGCAGCCTTGGCACTCCACGTAGCAGTGCACGTCCCCGCTGATCGGGGGGCTGAGCGACGAGCCGCAGCGTGGGCACACCGCCGCCGGTGCCGCCGCGGCGGTCGTTGGCGGCACCCTGCCCACCTCGGGTCGAACCGAGAGACCCGGGCTCAGGTCTCCTGGCCGAACCGCTTGATGTCGTCGGGCCCGGTCTTCTTTTCGACCGGTCCGGCACCCTGGACCTGGACGCGGATCTGTTCGACCACCTCGGGGTTCGCGAGCGTCGTGATGTCGCCGTAGTCCATGTGGTTCGAGATCGAGGCCAGCACCCGTCGCATGATCTTGCCGGATCGGGTCTTCGGCATGTCGGGGACGATCCGGACCGCCTTCGGGCGGGCGATCTTACCGATGACGGTCTCCACGGCCTTCGTGACCTTGTCGGCGATCGCCTGGTCCGCCTTGAAGCCCGGTTTGAGGGCGATGTACACCTCCGGCACTCGGCCCTTCTCGGGGTCGACGATCGGGACGACGGCCGCTTCCGCGACCTCCGGTACCGTCAGGCAGGCCGATTCGATCTCCTTGGTCCCAAGTCGGTGGCCCGCCACATTGATGACATCGTCCACGCGGCCCAAGATCCGAAGGTACCCGTCCGGCGCCCAGACCGCGCCGTCGCCCGCGAAGTACGGCCAATCGTGCCAGTCGGTGCTCGTCTTGTTCTTGTTGTACTTCCCGTAGTACGTCTTCACGAACCGGTCGGGGTCGCCCCAGATCGTCTGGAAGATCCCGGGCCACGGGTTGCGGATGCAGATGTTCCCCGCCTTCCCGGCGCCCATCGGGATCTCCTTCGCCTCCTCGTCGTAGATGATCGGATAGATGCCGGGCATCGGGGGTCCGGCGCTCCCCGGCTTCATCGGGTCGAGCCCAGGCTTCGTGGTGCAAAGGAAGCCACCGGTTTCCGTCTGCCACCACGTGTCGGTGATGACGGCCTGGCCGCGGCCGACGGTCTCGTAGTACCATCGCCACGCCTCCGGCTCGATCGGTTCGCCGACCGTGGTCATGCACTTGAACGCGATGCGGTACTTCTTCGGCTCGTCGGGGCCGAGCTTGCGCAGCGAGCGGATGGCTGTCGGCGAGGTGTGGAAGATGTTCACGCCCAGCCGCTCGGCGATCCGCCAGGGGCGGCCCGGGTCGGGATACGTCGGGACCCCCTCATACATCACCGAGGTCGCGGCGAGGGAGAGGGGTCCGTAGACGATGTACGAGTGCCCCGTGATCCAGCCGATGTCGGCCATGCACCAGTAGACGTCGTCCGGGTGGATGTCCTGGTAGTACTTGGACGTTCCGGCGAC
>JASHXS010000038.1 GCA_030043405.1 Thermoplasmata archaeon
GGGGAACTTGAGGTCGTAGACGCGCTGGACGTCCATCATGACGAGCGGAAAGGCCACCCGCACGGCGCCCGCCGCGTCCCCCACGGCCAGGTAGCGCTGGACTTCGCGGTAGGCCGCGACGGCGAACAGGCCCGACGGCTCGCTCCGGTCAGCTCCCGTTCCTCCGCCCGAGTCGACGGACAAGGCGCGCTGCCCCCCGGGGTCGAGGAGACCGGCGCCCGAGTTAAGTCCATCCCAGCCCGCCGGTGGCCCCTCGGGGGCACGGAGCGGACGACACGCCCGAAGTTCGAAGAGCTCCGAAGAGACCGTTGGGCCTGCTAGCCCCCGTCGTGCCGGTTTTGTATAACCCGCGCCGTTTTCGCATGAATCTTCGCCGCCAAATACCGTGAGCCGTGGTGCCTCGGTTCCCGATGGGAGACGTTCCCGAAGTCGCGCTGGCGGCCCGCTGGTCCCAAGAGCTCGAAGGGCGGGACCCGGCCGAGGTGATCCGGTGGGCCGACCGGCAGTTCGGCGCCGGCCTGGTCATCGGGTCGAGCTTCGGGAAGGACGGGCTCGTGATCCTCGACATCGCCCGCGGGATCCGACCGGACATCCCGGTCCTGTTCCTCGAGACCGGGTACCACTTCCCCGAGACCCTCCAGTTCCGTGACGAGCTCAAACAGCGGTGGAACGCGAACATCGTCGACGTTCGGCCCGAGCAGAGCGTGGCCGAGCAGGACGCGGCGTATGGGTTCGAACTGTTCGCCCGCGACCCGGACCGGTGCTGCGCGATGCGGAAGGTCGAGCCCCTCCAGCGAGCGCTGCACGGCCGCTCCGCCTGGATGACCGGCGTGCGACGAAGCCAGCACAGCGGTCGACAGGCCACCCCAGTGGTCGAGTGGCAGGAACTCGAGGGCGGCGGCGGGCTCTACAAGATCAATCCCCTCGTCAGCTGGTCGCTCCCCCAGGTCGAGGCGTACCTGGGCCAGCACCAGATCCCGGCGCACCCGTTGTGGTCGCGCGGATACCGGAGCGTGGGCTGTGCCCCGTGTACCTCCCCGGTCGCGGCCGGCGAAGACGAGCGCGCGGGACGGTGGCGGGGTCGCGACAAGGTCGAGTGCGGCATCCACGTGGCCGGCATCCGCCGAAGCGCCCCCGGCGCCGAACCGGCGACGACCGCGCCCGAGGGCTCTTAAGCGAGCGCGAGTCCCCCCGCCGCCCCCGGGCCCCTCATGATCGAACCGTACGGTGGACGGCTGGTGCATCGCGTGCTCTCGGAGCCCGAGCGGGCCCGGCGCGAGGCGGAGGCCCAGGACCTCATCCGCGTCGCCCCACCCATCGACCAGCTCTACGACGCGGAGAAGCTCGCGATCGGCGCCTACAGCCCGCTGGACGGTTTCATGGGCGCCGAGATGCTCCGCTCGGTCGCGGAGACCGGCCGGCTGCCGAACAGCCTGCCCTGGTCGATGCCGATCCCCTTCCCCGTTCCACCGGGGGCGGCGAACGCGGCTTCCGTGAAAGCCGGCGACGAGGTCGGTCTGGTCGACTCGCAGGGTCGGCTGATTGCCTTGCTGCATGTGGAGGAGCGATTCGCGCTGGACCGGAAGGCCCTCGCCCTCGCGACGTACGGCACGGACGACCCGAAGCATCCGAACGTCGCTGACCTCTTGGGAGCCGGTGAGGTCGCCTGGTCCGGTCGCGTCGACCTGGTGCGTCGGCTCGAATCCCCCTGGGACCGCGCCGAACCGACCCCCGCCGAGACCCGCGCCGAGTTCGAACGCCGCGGCTGGAAGCGCGTTGCCGGCTACCAGTGTCGGAACCCGCCGCACACGGCCCACGAATACATCCAGCGTCTCACGCTCGAACGGGAGGACGTGGACGGGCTCCTCATCCATCCGGTCGTCGGTCGCCTCAAGAAGGGCGATTACAAACCGGCCGTGATCCTCGAAGCGTACGACGCGCTCGTCCGCCACTACTACCCGTCGGATCGGGTGATGATGAGCCCCCTCACGATCACGATGCGCTACGGGGGTCCCAAGGCGGCGCTCTTCCTCGCGATCGTCCGTCGGAACTACGGCTGCGCGGTGTACATCGTCGGCCGAGACCAGGCGGGCGTCGGGAAGTACTACGACCCGTACGCCTGCCAACGCATCTTCGACGCGTTCGACATCGGCGTCACGCCGGCCCGGTACGACGAGTCGTTCTTCTGCCGCCGCTGCGGCTGGATGGCCAGCGGCAAGACGTGCAACCATCCACTCTCCGACCGGGCGGAAACGAGCCAGAGCCGGGTGCGCGAGGCGCTCGCCACCGGCACCCCGCTGCCCCCCGAGATCCTACGCCCCGAGGTCGCGGAGATCCTCCGTCGGCCCGACGTCATGCTCACGTGAGTGGAGGAAGCAACCGTGCAACGAGGACCCCCGGGTTTCTGTATCTGGCTGACCGGTCTGCCGAGCGCTGGCAAGACGACGATCGCGAAGGAGCTCCTGCCCCGGCTCGTCGAGCGGGGCTGGTATGCCGACCTCCTGGACGGGGACGAGATCCGTCGGGGATTGAGCGCCGACCTGGGGTTCGACCGGAAGTCGCGCGAGGCGCACGCCACGCGCGTCGCCTTCTGTGCGAAGCTGCTGGCCCGGAACGGCTCCATCCCGGTGGTCGCCCTCATCTCGCCATATCGCTCCTCCCGGGCGGCCGCCCGACAGGAGATCGGCCGGTTCGTCGAGGTGTACGTCAGCACCCCGCTGACCGTGTGCGAGGACCGTGACGTCAAGGGGCTCTACAAGAAGGCCCGAGCCGGCACGATCAAGGAGATGACCGGGGTCGACGACCCGTACGAGCCCCCCGAGCACCCGGAGATCACGGTCGACACCGTCCGCTTCACGCCGGCCCAGTCGGCCGAGTTCATCCTCGGCGAACTGGAGCGGCTGGGCTGGATGCCCAAGGCCTAGCCCGGGATTTCCGTCGTTCAGCGGTGGGCGACGAGCAGCTGGGCGGCCGCGGGTAGGCTCCGGAACAGGTCGACCACGTCAGGCGCGAGTCCCAGCGCGACGGCGTACCGGACCAGGTCCGGACGTCGGACCTCGGCGGAGCGGAAGCCCCCCTGGCGGGCCAGGGTCTCGAGTTCGGCGTCCTCGTAGAAGTGCACGCGGGAGGCGATCGGCTCCGGGCAGGCCGGCGTGCCCACGAGCTCCCGGGTACCGGTGAATACGGCAAACCGTCCTCCGGGCGTCAGCGCCCGGTGCACTTCCCGAAACGTCTCGAGTGCGCGGGGAAAGAAGGCGAGCGCCCCGGTGGAGACCGCGCAGGTGTACGCTCCCGTGATCACGGGAAGCTCGCTCGCCTCGGCCTCGAGGACCTCGAGGCGCCCCGCCTCCACCGCGGCGCGGTTGTTCGCCCGGGCGAGACGCACCATGTCGGGGCTGTGGTCCACGGCGGTCGCCGAGCAGCCGGACCGGAGCGCCTCCTGGAGGAACGCCCCGCCCCCGCATCCCACCTCGAGGAGACGGTCCCGCGGTCCCAGCTCCAGGACCTCGAGCAGGAGGGCGAAGTTCGGTCGGTGAAAGATCGGGTCGGAGTAGATCCCGCGCGATCGGCGACCGGAGGGTCGTCGGGCCGTCCGGTCCGTGACCCAGTCTCCGAGGGCCGCGGGAGCGAGGTTGGCGACGAACGACGCGAGGGCGGAGCCCGCGACCCAGCCCGCCACCTCGCCGGCCTCGCCAAACACGTCTGCCCCGCCGCGGTGCTCCGCCGACACGCGCGTGCCTCCGGCCGCGTCGGCGAACCGTAGCTCGAGCTCGGTGGTCTCGTTCGGGAGCCAGGGCGCGGGGTGCCAGGCGAGCCGGATCCGCTCCTTGGGGACCCAGGCCTCGACATGGCCGACCGGCTTCTCCTGCTGGGTGATCGTCCCCTTCGGGCCGGGAACGAAGACGAGCCCCTGTCGCCCGAGCGCTTCCACCAACTCGTCGACGACGACCGAGAAGGCCTCGGCGCGCTTCAGCGGAACGACACTGGCGACCTCGACTCGGAGCGGCTCCTTGCGGGGGGCGCGTGGCATGCTCGGCTCGGAATACCTGTGGTAGGAGGTAAGCGGTTCGGTCGCGGCCCTAGGGGAGATCCGGTCGCGCGAGCATCGCCTCGAGGAGCCCGATCGGCGGGGCCCCGAGCGCGAGCAGGGCGTCGTGGAACTCCTGGAGGCGACCGCCGAACCGCGACGCGAGGAGGTGGCGCCGGGCGTCCAGGATCGCCAGTTTGCCGAGCGTGTAGCAGAAGTAGACCGGGTCGTACGTCCCGCGGATCGCCTCTCGCTCGGCGGGTAGACGGTCCATGTGGGCTTCCCGCATCAGGAACTCGGTGGCCTGGGTGAGCGACCACCCGCCGGTGTGGAGTCCGATGGAGACCAAGAGTCGACCGTCCCGGAGGAGCGCGTCGTGGATCTGGGCGACTTCGGCGTCGTGGCTTGGGAGGCCGAGCCCCGCCTCCACCACGAGCTGTTCGCAATAATGCGCCCAACCCTCCACGAAAGACGGGGAACGGTAGACCCGCCGCGTCAGACTGCCCCCCGCCCGACGGAGGTGCAGGAACTGGAGGTAGTGGCCCGGGTACACCTCGTGCACCGTGATGTTCCGGAGCATCGTGCGGTTGAGGGACCGGAGCCATTCGTCCTGCTGGGTCGGGTTCCACTTCGAGTCCACGGGGGTGACGTAGTAGACGCCCTCCGGGCCGGGGTCGAACGGGCCCGGGGAGTCCATGCTCGCCGTCGACAGCGCCCGACCGAAAGGCGGCGTCTCCTCGACCCGCACGGCGGTGGGCTCGGGGATGCTCGCGAGGTGCTGGTCGAGGACGAACGCCCGGGCTTCCTCGACGCAGCGGTTCGCCGTCGGAATGATCTCCGAAGCGCGAGGGTGGTCGTCGCCGATCCGACGGAACAGCGCCTCGACGGGGAGCCCCTCGCTGTGGGCGATCTCCGCCAGCCGGGATTGGTTCCGGGCGAGGTCCGCCGCGCCGGCCTTTCGCATCTCCTCGAAGGACGCCTCGACCCCCTCGCGGACGAAGAGGAGGCGCTGGTACCGGGCCGGGCCGAGCGCGAACTCCGGGACGGCCCGACCGAGCTCCTCCTGATGGAGCCAGCTCAGGAAGCGCGCGATCGCCGCCTCGGCTACGGCGCGGGGCTCGCGCACGGTGTCGGCGAGGCCGGCCGACGCGGCGAACGCTTCGCCTTCGGCAAAGTGGACCGGTAACCCGGCCCCGATGGAGAGGGCGAGCTCCACGTACGGCTTCGGCAGTGGGCCGGCGAGGCGACGACGCCCCGCCTCGAGGACGGACGGTACCGCTTCCAGTGTCCGGACGATGGCCTGGACGCGGTCCGCGGCCGGGGCGTAGTCCCGGATCAGGTACGGTGTGAGGCTGAACGCCCCGACGTACGACATCGGATTGTGTTCCAACTCGCCTGCCTCCCGCAGGTCGAACAGGGGGCTCTCGAGGAGCAGGCGCAGGAGGAAGCGGTCCACCTGCCGGTCCTCGCGGAGGGATTCGCGCGGCACGGAGGCCAGGCGTTGGAGCAGGCGGTCCGCCGTCGAGGCCCAGCCGTCCGTGGCGTCCCGGGCGAGCTCGGGCAGTCGGCCATCGTACTGGTGCAGGCCGATCCCGACGGCATGCGCCGGCAGGAGGGTGAACAGATGATCGACCACCTGCCGCTCGAGTTCGTCGAGCGCCGTCGTGGGAGAGGAGACCGCCATGCGAACGAGTACCTCAGCGAGTCCGAGTCCAGCGTCCACCTGCGAGGGGCGACTCACTCGACCCAAGTCACGCGACACGTCGGGCAGTACTTGCCCTCCAACGCGGTCCCGCAGACGAAGCAGAGCGAGAACGGCGCCGCCCGGGAGGGAGGGGCCGGCGCCGGAGAGGGAGCCGGACCGGGAAGGGGTGGGGGGATCGCGCTCGGGGGGGGCACCGCCGGAACGACGGGGGGCGGCGTGGGCGCTTCGACCGGCGAGACCGGGGCCGGCACGAGGGGCTCGGGGGCGGCGGGCGTGGCCGGTGCCGGAGCCGGAGCCGGGGCGGGGACCGGAGCCCGAGGTGGAGACTTGGTGGGAGCCGCGGGCCGGGAGGGGGCCGACGGGGTGGGCTTGGCAGGTGGGACCTTCGCCGGGGGTGCCTCGGCCTCGGCGGCCGGCGCCTCCGACGCAGGGCGTTGGGGGAAGTTCTCGTCCGACCAGGTGGTCTCGCCCTCCTCCGGTTCGGGCGGCGTGGCCGGCTTCTCCTCCGGCTCGTCCTTGTCCCGGCGGAAGCGGCGGAAGAATGACATCGGCGAAGAGAGCCTACGCCCGGTTCTTAGCGCTGCCGCCGAAGGAGAGGCGCATCCGTTTTCCCCCCGGCCGCCTGGGGAGACCCGTGACGGCCTCGCCGACGGCCCGCCTCCAGGAGCTCCACCTCACCCTCCCTCCGCCCCCGACGCCCAAGGGAACCTATGTCCCCGTGCTTGTCCACGGAGGCTTCGCCTTCGTGTCGGGTCAGATCGTCACCGACGGGAGTGGCGTGGCCTCCCCGGGGGCGGTCGATCGGGACGTATCATTCGAGCGGGCCCGGGAGCTCGCACGGCAGGCGACCCTGCAGGCGTTGAGCGCGCTCCACGCGGCCCTGGGCTCGCTCGACCGGGTGAGTCGCATCGTGCGGGTCGGCGTGTTCGTCTCCTCGTCCCCAGGATTCGGTCGTCAGCACGAGGTCGCGAACGGGGCCACCGACCTTCTGGTCGAGGTTTTCGGGGAAGCCGGCCGACCGGCACGGGCGGCGGTCGGGGTCGCCGACCTTCCGCTGCACGCCCCGGTCGAGGTCGAACTGGTCGCCGCGGTCGGCTAGGACCCATGGCCGACACGCCCTGGGACCGGGTACATCGAGATGGCCGGGAGCTGTTTACCCCGAATCGGGGGCCCCCGGGCGACCGGGTCTACGGAGAGTCGCTCCGCACCTTCCACGGTGTCGAGTACCGGAACTGGGACCCGTTCCGATCGAAACTCGCCGCCCTGTTCGTCAAGGGAGGCGCGCTCGAGATCTGGACCGGCGCGGGCCGGACCCTGTACCTAGGCGGGGCCCACGGCACGACGGTCAGCCACCTCGCCGACCTAGTGGAACCGGCCCCGGTCTTCGCGATCGAGAAGAGCCCGACCTCCTTCGCCCCCCTCCTGGCGTTGGCGGGTCGCCGGTCGAATATCCTCCCGATCCTGGCGGACGCGCAGCTCCCCGAACGGTACCGGGCCGACGTGGGCGAAGTGGACCTGATCTACCAGGACGTCGCCCAGCGCAACCAGGCCGCAATCTTCGTCGAGAACGCGCGGACGATGCTCCGCCCCGGAGGTCGCGGCCTCCTCATGCTCAAGGTGCGGTCCGTGACCCAGCGCCGGCCGGCCCACGCGGTCGTGCGAGAGGCTCGCGCCGAGCTGACCGCGGGGGGCCTCGAGGTTCGTTCCGAGGTCGCCCTCGCTCCGTTCGCCCGGGACCACGTAGCCCTCGTCGCCGCGTTCACCTGAGCCGCTCGGAACCGGCGTCCTCCATGTTCCACCGCCCGCCGGGCGGAGGCGGCCGAAATACCGCGCCGGGGTCCGGACCGTGGGTGATCCCATGGCGGGGCACGGATGGAGGACGACGCTCGCCGCCGGACGGCCCCTTCCGGAGCTGGCGTTCGTCTTCGTCCTTCTGAGCGTGCCCACGGGCCTCGGGGTCACCTCCCCGGTCGCGGGGGTCGGGAGCGGGACCCACCTGTCGAGCGACACCGGACGGGCCGCTCCGGTGAATCTGAGCATCCAGGCCGCGTCGACCTGGGGCTGGGCCGACAATGGTACCGAGCTGTCGGCCGTGTGGTCGAGCCCCGACGACAGTTGCACCCTCACGCCCGGCTGGTTCCGATGGTCTGTCGCGCCCGGGCTGGTCTCGGGGTGGTTGAGCGACGCGAATCGCTCGGTCGTCAACTTCACGAGCACCACGGGAACGACCGGCAACGCCTCGGTTACGGTCCAGGGGTCCGTCTCGGTCTCGTGCGCGAACGGCACCTGGGCGCGGGTCGCGTCGGCCTCTCTCCCGTTGCTCGAGATCGCCCCCCTCACCCTGGGTCCGCTCTCGCTCGGCCCCGCCCCCGCCCCGGCCCAGTCGACCACCTATCTGAACGGCTCGTTGGACGGGGGTCTGCCGCCGTATCGCCTTTCCGTCGCATGGGGCAATGACACCTCTTCCGAACGAACACTGACCGAGCCGGGGCCGTTCTCGCTCCCCCACACCTTCCCGAGCGGCAAGTTCGCCCCGGTCGTCACGGTGACCGACGCGACCGGCGCGAACCAGACCGCCGAAGTGCCGGAGTGGCTGAACGTCGGTCTCGTCCCGACCGGTACCATCCGGGCCTCGCTCCCGGTCGCCGAGGTCGGCCAGCCGGTCCAGTTCCAGCCGATCGTCTCCGGCTTGCTCCCCAACTCCTTCGAGCTCTTCTCCGGCTGCGGGGCCAACACGACCTCCGTGAACGGGACGGCCGCGCCGATCGTGTGCGACCCCACGCGCGCGGGCGACCTCGACCTCCGACTCGAGGCGTGTTCGAGCCCGGTCCTCCCGATGGCGTCCGACGTGCTCGAGGAACCAGTGCGGCCGGCCCTCTCCGCGTCGCTCGTGCCGGATCTCGCCGACGGGGAGGTGGGCTCGTCCTTCCCGATCGACCTTGGGATCGCGGGGGGCGTCCCCCCCTTCTCGGTCGAGTGGATGGCCAATGGGCTGTCCCAGCCCAGCCCACCGCTGATCCCGAACGACGGCTCGATCACGCTGAGCCTCGACCCGGCGGTGGCGGGCTTCGACCCGATCCAGCTCACGGTCGTGGACGCGGACGGAGCCCGCGCGTCGCTCACCAACGTGAGCGTGCATGCCGAACGTCCCCTCGACCTGACGGCCACGGCGACCGTCACGAACGGTTCGGCGCCGGCCGGCCTGACCGTGCAGCTGGCCCTCGTCGGTGGGGTGGCACCGGTGGCCTGGGCCGCCACCACCGACTTCCCCTACGCCTCCGGTGCGCCGCCGAACGGCTGGACGGGGACGCCCGACGACGTGGCCTGGTCGGCCGACTCGTGGGTCGAGGGCGAGGGCAGCCTCTCGGTGGAGGTCCTCGATGCCGCGAATGCGGAGTTCGCGGTTTCGATGGTGGTCCACCTCGTCCCGCCCCTGACCGCCCAGCTCTCGCTGTGGCCCATGGACCGGGCCTCCCAAGCCGGACTGAACGCTACGGTGGCGATCTCGGGCGGAGTGCCTCCGTTTACGGTCTGGCTGAACAGTTCCGTCGGGGCGGCGTGGAACGGCACACTCCTGCTCGACGGCGCCTGGCCGATCCAGCTACTGCTCCCGAACACGACGCCCGTTTCCGCGACGCTCGTGGTCCTGGATGCCGGCGGAACGAGGGCGGTGTCCGGCGGACAGGTGAGCTTCCCGCTCCCGCCGCCACCCGTGACACCGGTCCCCGCGCCCGACCCGTCCTCCGGGGGTGTCGCTCCCTGGCTGGCCGGGGGTGGGCTCGTCGGGGTCCTCGGAGCTCTCGGCGGTGTCGTGTTCTGGCGTCGCCGCCGGCGGCAGGCGCCCACTCCGCCCATGCCATCCCCGGAACGGGTGTTGGAGGAGATCCTCGCCCCGTCCGATGGCGCGGAACGCCTGACGGTCGAATTGCTGGCCGAGGAGGCGGGGGTACCGTTGTCGACGGTGCGCTCCACCCTCACTCGCCTGATCGCCGAAGGCCAGGTCCGCTCCGAGATCACGTCGGAAGGCGAGGAGGTGCTCGCATGGGCCCACCTTCCCACCTGAACCGGGTTCGCGCCCTCGGCCCGACCGGGGCGATCGTCGGGGCCCTCCTCGCCGGGCTGCTCCTCGCTTCGCCCGGAGCGCTTGGGCAGAGCTCCCACGCGGCGCCGGTGGTACGGCCGGTGGGGACCGTGGCTCCGGGGAACTCGTCGGCGGTCGCCAACTTCACCGCCTCCCTGAATCGGATGGTCGAACTGCTCGGACTGGCGGGGAGTGGGATCCTCGCGCTCGTGTGGGCGCGGGTCGCGCTCAGCTGGTTCTCGAACGACGTGACGAAGAAAGTCCAGGCCAAGGACCGGGCGCGCGACGCCCTGATCGGCACGCTCCTCTTC
>JASHXS010000039.1 GCA_030043405.1 Thermoplasmata archaeon
AAGGATACGACCTGCGAGACTGGCGGGAGGCGTTGCTGGTGGTGGAGAAGGGGGCCAGCGGCGGGACATGGGCGGGGGGTGCCCGCACCCGCCTGGTCGACTTGCCCGAGACGGCGCGGATCCTGGGGGACGCCCTTTCTTTCTTACCTAGGAAGTAACGCTCGGCCGCAAGGCTGATGCCCTCCGGGCGAAGCCCCCCACCGTAGTGCGGTGTGGATGAGCGAACCTGCACTCTCTCCCGTGGCCACCCCGCCGAGCTTCCGCGTGGAACGTCAGCTGAAGCCCGGACGGTACCGCCTCCTCGAGGTATTCCCCGGACTCGGCCGTACACCGGCGTTCCGCCATTACCCGGGGCCCCCCTCGGTGCGCCACAAGCTGGCGCGCCGGACCGACGTCGTGATCGCCCGGCAACGAGGCGAGTGGATGTACGTGGCACCCCATGAGATCCCCCCGGATGCCGACGCACGATGGAAACCGTTCGTCACTCCGGACGATGTGGTGGTGACCAGCGGAGAGCACTTGCGCAAGAGCCCGGCCCTCGTCCTCTACCTCGACATCATTCACGAACTGCTGCACATCGTCCAGCGCTGGGATGGCCGCCCCCTGTGGGATGAGGCGTTCAGCTACGTGGACCGTCCGACCGAGCTCGAGGCGTACCGATTCGGCATCCGCGAGGCGCGGCGGCTCGGCGTCGGCGACGAGTTCCTGGACGATTACCTCCGGGTGCTGTGGGTCACTGCCAAGGACCATCGACGGCTCCTGCGGAACCTCGGGGTCGTCCCACGCCCCGCGAAACGCTCCCGCTGACGGGGGTTTCGCCCCTCTTCGAATCCCGCCGTCTGAGCCAGTCGGCTACCCCCCCTTGCTCTCCGGGGTCGGCGCGCCTAGGGAGGGATCGATGGGCGGACCCCCTTCTGGGGGGCCGGGATGAGGACGCCCCCTCGGAGGAAGTATTATTCCCCCACCCCAACATCTTGCCTTCGGTCCCCCATGACCGAAGTCGCGATGTCCAGAGCTCGCCTACCCGCACTGAAACTCGGTTTGGCCGTCGGCGTTGCCTTGGCGATGCTGTTGGCCGCGGCGTACTTTGCAGTCCCCGTCCAGGCGGCCCCGGCGAGCGCCGGAGTCGCGGTCGCGGGCGGTTCGACCCAGCAGTGGGCGTTCGGGGGCACAGCCTCCGCGTCGTACTCGTGCACGGGGTCGGCCTGCGGGGCGAACAGCACCCTCGCCAGTCTCGACCTCCGCTACTACGTCCAGTACGTGGTGATCTACACCTCCACGAACATCTCCTCCACCCAGACCCAGATCGAGGTCCAAGAGGCGGTCAACGCGAGCGTGAGCCTCTCTGCGAGCGAAAGCGGGCTCAGCCTGGCGGCCACCGTGACCGGCCAGGAACAGGCGACCGGCTTCACGAACCTCACCAACGCCGGCTCTGTGAACGTCAGCGGTAGCGGGCCCACCACCGCGCTGGCGATCCTGAACGCGGGCTCTTCGGAGGAGTTCAACGTCAGCGCGACCCTCACCGTGTCGAACGCCAGCTCCCCGTCCACTTCGGGGTCCGAGAACTTCGACTTGGGTGGCAACGAGGCGAGCTCGGTCAGCTTCTCCCCGGCGCTCGGTCTGGTGCCGCTCAACCCCACGCCGGGCGAGTCCTGGAATGCCTCTTCGGCGTACACGGCTTCGGGTCACTACACCGCGGGCTACAGCGTCAGTGAGAACGTGGGCGGCCAGTCGTATTCCGACGCCAACTGGACGAGCTACGCCGTGGCGCCGTCCGGCACCCTCTGGGTGAACGGAACGGACCTCGGCGCGTTCACCCTGACGGACAACTACACCACACCGCCGACCAGTGTCACGGCCCAGGCGATCCTCCTGGAGTTCTCGAACGGGGCCTTCAGCGGGTCGGACGGCTACCTGCTCGCTCCGAACGGCATCTACGACGGGCTCGACGGGGGGATTGGGGTGGGTCTCATCGCCGGTCAGCACCCGGCCCAGAGCTCGATCACTTCCTCGAGCGAGTCGACGTACTACCAGAGCGGTGTGGGATTCATCGGGGTCGATGAAGGGACCAACGCGTCCGCGGAGGGCATCCCGGGCGCTTCCTTCTCGCTCCAGGCCGGCCCGGAACCGGTGAGCGTCGCCCAGTCCCAGTACAGTGGGATCGTCTCGCCGTCCTCCTCGTCCTCGAGCAGCTTCCCGTGGATCTGGGTGGCGGTCGCGGTCGTCGTCGTGGTCGTCGTCCTCGCGGTCCTGCTCATGGTCCGCCGGGGGGGTCGGAAGACGACGGCTGCCCCGGCCCCAGGTGCGGAGAACCCCGCGATGTCCACCGCCCCCGGAGCGCCAGCCGGCCCGACGGGCCCGGCCACCTCATCGGCCCCCGCGATGGCAGCCCCCGCCGGTGCGGCCGCCGTGGCGCCCATCTGCCCCACCTGCGGGCAGCCGGGGACGTACGTCGCCCAGTATGGGCGGTACTACTGCTGGACCGACAAGCAGTACCTCTGAGCATCGCCGCCGAAGAGGCCGGACCGACGGCCAACCCCTTCCCGTCGTGAGGCGAGGGTGGTGCTCGCTTCGATCCGCTGGGCGAGCCCGGCCGATATCCCCCGCCTTGTGGAGCTCCTAACGGAGGCCGCGACCTGGGCGAGGGCCCGGGGAATCGAGCGGTGGTGGCCCGTCCCGTTCCCCTCCGAGTGGGTGGAGCGCCGGGTCGCTCGCTCCGAAGTGGCGGTCCTGGTCGAAGGGCCACAGCTCCTCGGCACGTTGACCCTGCTCCGGGAGGACCCGGTCATGTGGGGCCCCCAGGCGCCCGGGGCAGGGTACGTCCACCGACTGGCCGTGCGCCGCAGTCGGGCGGGAGAGGGACTGGGCCGCCGCCTGCTCGAATGGGCCGATGGCGTCGTCCGCGAGCGGGGAGGCTCGCAGCTGCGCCTCGACTGCCTGGAGTCGAATGTCTCGCTGGTGAACTACTACCGGGGGCTGGGCTTTCGAGTCGTCCGGTCGGTCGTGGGGAACGTGCCGGGGGAGAGTCGCGCGTCTGTACTGCTCGAGCGACCGGTGGGGGCCTCCCCCTAGCCCCGCTCAGAACCCGACGCGTTCTCGGACCACGGCCCAGCGGGTCGGCTCGATCTTGGCCTCGCAGATCCGGCTCACGGCCGCCACGAAGGGCGGTGGGGCCCCCCGGCGCAGCCCTCCGAGGAGCCCCGTGAGTTCCGCGTCGTTCAGGTTCGGGAGCATCCAGCCCAGGATCGCGAGGAGGCGTTCGGGGGGCATTCGGCCCACGATGGTGGCCCGCATCGCGAGCAGCTGTTCGTCCGTAAAGTGGGCCTGCATCAGGGGTACGAGTTCCGTCTCTTCCCGGTTCATGTGGGTGAGGTACGCCGCGAACAGCTCGTTTGCCGCCCGGTTCAACTCCGCCCCGGCGCCCCGTCGGTCGGCGGGAGACGGGAGGCCCTGCAACCGATGCCCCGCCGCGGCGATCGCCAGCTCCCGGCGGGTCAGCTCTTGGTGCTCCCTGATCAGGGAGGTAATCAGGGCGTTTCCCGCGCGGGCGGCGGGCGGGAAGACGACCGACTCCTCGTCGTTCGCGTGCATGCTCAGAATGCACAGCGCGCACCCGGCACTGCGCGCGGCAGTGAAATCGTTCTCGAGGTCCGTGAGCAGGGCCTGGGTGGTCTCCGCGTCGGTGAAGTCCAGGGTCTGTAGTCGGGTGGAGAGGTTGTAGATCATGCCTCGAAGGCCCTTGTGCACCGGGGTGAGCGGGTCTTCGGTCGCCGGCATGGTGGTTCGAACCGGTCAGGCGGAGAGCTCGTCCGCCGTGGACCGGAGGTCGAGGCCCTGTTCGAGGAACGCTCTCAGGTTCAACAAGTAGTACGCCCAGCCGGACTCGATGGCTCCGTACAGCGCGATCCACTTCTTTCCGCCCCGGAACCCCCGGTGGGTCAGTTTCAGCACCGTCCCCTTGCCTTTCGCCCGCAGCTCGAAGCGGGCCTCGGTCTCGAAGGTCTTGCCGTTCGGGAAGCGATCGACCCAGTCGATGTGGAGCCGCTTGGGACGAACGGCGGCCGTGACCCGGCCCTGCATCGTGTACTCTCCCCACGTGAGGTGATACCGCCCGCCCTCGCGGGCGCTCACCTCGGCCCGCTCCGCGAACCACTTCTTCAGCTGGGCCGCGGAGGTCAGGGCCGAGAACACACGTTCGGGCGGCGCGGCGTACAGGAAGGTATGCCGAATCGGCGGAACCTTCGCCATGGCCGGGACATGGGCTCCCGCTATTGAAGGGATAGGGTGGCTGCCTCCACCTGCCTTATCGGACGACCCGGCCTCTCGCCGGCGATGCCGCCCCGTCGTGCCCCGAAGGTCGAGTTTTCCCGGACGCGCCTACTGGTCAAGGACTTTGACCGCTCGTGGCGTTTCTACCGAGACGTTCTCGGGCTCACGCCCGTGCCGGGTCACGGCCAGCCACCGTACGGCGAGTTTCGGCCCGCCGCCGGCGCGATGGTCTCCCTCTTCGAGCGGAAGGAGATGGCGAAGGCCGTCGGGCTGGGCACCGGGCGGTACAATCCCCGTTTCACCGGCCGTTCCGCGCTCATCCTGGAAACGGCGGATGTCGACGCCTTCGCTCGCTGGCTGAAGCGCAAGAAAGTGCGGATCCTCGCCGGCCCGGCCGACCGGCCGGTCTGGGGCCTGCGGACCGTGCACCTGCAGGACCCCGATGGATACCTGATCGAGCTCTTCAGCAACATGCGATCACCGCCCCCCCGCTGAGGGCCGCTCCGGACCTCACGCCCGGTCGCCAGTCGGGTCCGCGGGGCGTCGGGGCCACGCGGCGAAGAGACCCGGGGCCGGCCCGAGCGAAGGGCCGGGGGAGCCGGCGCCGTTCCCACCGGAGGTCGAGGCGACGCACGAGAGATTTTGCGCGTTGGGCGACGAGACGTCCGGGTGGATACAGTAGTCGTCGATGGTCCAATTGTAGTTGAACGAGGCGCCGCCCACGGCCCCGTCCTCCGAGCCGAGGTTGGCTTCGTCGAGGTGGAAGGCGGAGAATCCGCCGGTCGGTCCCGTCCAGCACGAGACCGCGGGCATCAACGCCTCGACCTCGACCAGCAGGGCGCTCAGGTTCACGCCGAGCTCGCCGGCGGAGAGACCCTTCGTGGCCTGGCCGTCGTAGGAGAAGTCGAAGCTGACGTTCGCGTTCGTCCCGTTGTCGACCCCGTGGCACCACCAACCGACATCCCAGGGCTGTACCGAGAGGATCCCGTCGCGGAGCGTCGCGGTCGACCAGTGCACGTACTGGAACGGGTAGCTGATGTTGTGGGCCAGGAACGTTTCGACCTCCACGAATGGCCCGACCTCGTACTGAGGGGGCAACGTTTCGGTGAAGAAGTCGTCGAGCGAGAGGTCGTAGCCGGTCACCGCCGAGGTGGGGGGCGCGTTGAAGTCGTAGTTGATGGTGAACCAGTCATTTCCGGAGGCGACGGAAGCCACCGTCTGCGGCAGGGCCCACGTCGAGCTCTGGTTCGTGTACGTGGAGAACGCCCCGTCCCAGAAGTTGACGCCGTACGTCACCTGCGGATACGAGAACCAACCGCCCGCCGCGCCGACCTGGCTCCAGTTGGCGTAGGCGAACATCGACCCGGTCTCCGCGTCGTAGCACATCCCGACGTGGCCCGTCGTCCCGGACGGCACGTCGTAGGTGTTCGCCTGGAACACGCCCTCGTCGAGGTTGTAGGTCGGTCGAGGCACCCCCGGCGTTCCCGTGATGCAGCCGGAGGGCGTCGTCGGGGAGGGTAACAGGTCGATCCCGGAGCCAACCGGCGTCGGGCCGGATCCCGTCGGGCTCGAGGGCCGGAGCACCCAGATGGCGGCCCCGACGATGGCGACCGCGACCACCACGGCCACGATCGCGGTCCGCCGCCCGCGCCTTCCTCCCGAGGTCGGACCGGACATGCCCCCCACTACCCCATTCCGCTCGGCGGGCCATGAACATTCCGAACTTCGGTAGCCGGGCCGAGGCCGAGCGGACCCCCACGAGCTTCGGTCGGTGTTCCGGCGGCTCTCCTCGAGTGGGAAAGGGCCGCTCGGACGCCGAGACGTTCGAGGGGGCCGCGGAGGTTTCTTGGGGCGGGCCGGCGATTGCCGTTCGGGACCGCCGCCCAATCCCCCGATTGTCGATGGGCCGCTGGACTCCCCTACAACTAGGCGCCCGGGCGTGTTGGGTTCGGGGTGAGGAATGGAGCGAAGGAAGTGGCGGTCGAACCGGCGGGGTGGGGTG